>JACQEF010000144.1 GCA_016200745.1 Chloroflexota bacterium
CAACGGGACCGCGATCTTCACGACCGACGGCGGCGCCGCACGCCGCTTCAAGCTCGAGGTCGACGTGCCGATGATCGGGGTCAACGTCCCGATCCCGGTCCCGGCCGGCTACCTGTCCTTCGGTGGCGCCAAGGAATCCGCGCTCGGGGATCTGGCCATGCGCGGCGAGGACGGGATCCGATTCTTCACCCAGCAGAAGATGGTCACCGAGCGCTGGCCGGAACCCGGCCGGCGTGGTGCCCTCAGCCTGGTCTTCCCGGGCAACAGCTAGCCTCCTCGCTCACGGAGACCTGCCGCGGCCGCGCCCCAGGCGGTTACGCGGCGGGTCTCCCCTTTCCTGGCCCGGAGGACCAGCGGGCCCGGCGACCCCCCGGGTTCGTCCGAACCGTCTTGACGACGCGTCCGTCCGTTCCTATCATCGATAATCGATTGTACCGAGGTGGAGCGATGATCAAGCGAGTGGCACGCGCCGAGGCCGAGATCTACCCGCTGCCCGGCCGCGACTGGTACACCTACCTCGGGCCGCAGAACGCACCCACCGAACGCGTGTCGATGGGCGTCTCCGTCTTCCCGCCCGGCAGTGCCCCCACCGGTCACGTCCACGACACGCAGGAGGAGACCATCTACTGCGCCGCGGGACGCGGCCGGATCGTGACCCCGGACGAGACCGCCGAGATCGAGGCGGGCGTGACCGTGTGGGTCTCGCCGGGCACGCCCCACGCGACCGTGTCGGACGGGCCCGAGCCGCTCGAGCTCGTCTGCTTCTTCTCCCCTCCCGTCGTCCCGGGCTCGTACGAGCAGAAGCGCGGATCATGAGCACGCAGCCCGCCGCCGACGTCGACGCCGGCGAGGTCGACCGCCTCGAGGAGATCGCGCGACGGATTCGCGTCGAGCTGGTCAGGGCCGTCAACCATGCGCGCGCCGGCCACCTGGGCGGGCCCCTGTCGGCCGCCGACCTGCTCGCGGCGCTCTACTTCCACGTCCTGCGCATCCGGCCCGAGGATCCGGACTGGCCGGACCGCGACCGGTTCATCCTGTCGAAGGGCCACTCGTCGATCGGGCTGTATGCCGCGATGGCCCTGCGCGGGTACTTCCCGGTCGAAGAGCTCATGACCTTCGATGCCGCGCACTCGCGGCTCCAGGGCCACCCCGACATGACCCGGCTGCCCGGGCTCGACATGTCCACCGGCTCACTCGGGATGGGCATCTCCGCCGGCATGGGCATGGCCCTCGGCGCCCGCCTCACGGGCCGGGATAGCCGCACCTACGTGCTGCTCGGCGACGGCGAGTGCCAGGAGGGCGAGGTCTGGGAGGCCGCCATGGCTGCGGCCCGCCACGGGCTCGACAACCTCGTCGCAATCGTCGACCACAACAAGCTCCAGCAGTACGGCTGGCCGGGCGACGGGCCCGACGGCCGGATCCCGCCGCAGGTCCCCGGCGAGCTGGTGGCCAAGTGGACCGCGTTCCGCTGGCGCGTCGTCGAGGTGGACGGGCACGACATGGCCGCCATCCTGCGCGTGCTGGCCGAGGCCGGCCGCGGTGACGGCCGCCCGGTCGCGGTGATCGCCCACACCGTGAAGGGCAAGGGGGTGTCGTTCATGGAGGGCCACTACTTCTGGCACACCCGTGCCATCAAGCCCGAGGAGTTCGCCATCGCGATGGCGGATCTGGGCGAGCCGCTACCGACCGGCCAAGGAGCTCCGGCATGACGCTCACGATGGGCCGACCGATGCGCGAGATCTTCGGCGAGACCGTCGCGGAACTCGCCGACGACGACCCGCGGATCGTCATGCTCGACGGCGACGTCGGCAGCTCGACGCGGGCGGACATCTTCGAGAAGGCCCACCCGGATCGGTATCTCCAGATGGGCATCGCCGAGCAGAACATGATGGGGGTCGCGGCCGGGCTGGCGACCATGGGCCTGATCCCGTTCATCAGCACGTTCGTCTCGTTCGCCGTGGTCAGGCCGCTCGACCAGATCCGCGTGCTGATCGCCCAGACCGGGCTCAACGTCAAGATCACTCCCGGGTACGCGGGCCTCTTCACCGGGCAGACCGGGATGAGCCACATCATCGTCGACGACATGTCCATCATGCGGGCGATGCCGGGGATGGTCACGGTCTCGCCGGCCGACGACGTCGAGGCTCGCCAGGTGCTGCGCTGGGCGGCGGCGTACGACGGGCCGTGCTACGTCAGGCTCGTCCGCGATGCCACCGCCCGCTTCTTCGGCGACGACTACCGGTTCGAGTTCGGCGAGGCCGTGACGGTCCGCGAGGGGCGCGACGTGACCCTGATCAGCACGGGGACCCAGCTGCCCCGCGTGGTCGAGGCGGCCGACCTGCTCGCCGCCGACGGCGTCGACGCGCACGTCGTCCATGTCCCGACGATCAAGCCGCTCGACGTCGCGGCGATCGTCGCCGCCGCGCAGCGCACCGGGCGCGTCATCACGGTCGAGGAGCACTCGGTCATCGGCGGGTTGGGCGGCGCGGTGGCCGAGGCGCTCGCCGAGCACCACCCGACCGTCGTCAACCGGATCGGCTTCCAGGACCTCTATCCGGAATCCGGGCCCAACGACGCCCTGCTCGAGATCTACGGCCTGTCGGCGCCGCGGGTAGCCGACCAGGTGCGTCGCCTCCTCGGTCGCTCCTGACTCGACCGGTGCCGCGGGCGCGGCGGCCGCCGCGCCTTGGCGGACGGGTCAGCCCGCTCGGACGGAGGGCTCCCGCGAGCTCCCGGCCGGCGCCGGGAGCTCATCGACCCAGCCGCCAGGTCCGCCGTCCAGTGGGCGTCCGACCCGGGAGCCAGCAGCGTGATGTAGGTCCGCGAGTACGGCTCCAGCGAGCGCCACACGCGTTCGAGAGTCACGTTGCCCGACAGGGTGAGCAGCCGCGCGTGAAACCGCGCGTCGGCGACGGCCACCTCGTGGCGATCCCCGGCCGCGGCGGCCTGCTGCATCGCCTCGCCCAGGGCCTCGAGCTCGGCGAGGTCGGCGTCGGTCATGCGCGGCACGCCGAGTCTCGCACCGAGCGCCTCGAGCTCGGACCGCACGGCGTAGGCCTCGAGCAGCTCGGGGGCGCTCGGCCGGCGGACGCGCGCCCCGCGGAACGGGGCGATCTCGACGAGACCGAGGGCCTCGAGACCGCGGAGGGCCTCCCGCACCGGTGCCTGGCTCGTGCCGAGCGTGCGGGCCACGCGGGTCTCGACGATTCGCGAGTCGGGCGGGTAGACGCCTGAGAGGATGTCCTGGAGGAGGCGGTCCTTGACCTGCTCGGCCAGCACGCTCCGCGAGATGACGCGGTCCTCGGGCATCGATGCTCCTGCGGCGTGGATGCCGGCGAGTCGAGCGCGGGCCTGCCGGTCGGCCCTCGCCGTGCGGGCGGGAGTGTAGCACGGCCGGCGGGCCCTCCCGCCGCCGCTCCGCAGCCATGAAACGGATCACGGCCGGGCGGCGGCCTCATGGCCGCCTCGGAACGACCGCCGGCCGCACGGCGCGGCGGCGGCCGCGG
>JACQEF010000145.1 GCA_016200745.1 Chloroflexota bacterium
GTGGAACCGACGACCGGCCGGAAGCCGGCGCCGCTCCAATCGCTCGTTCACCTGGTCCCGGTCACCGTGCGTCGGGCGCCGACCTGCATCAGTCGCTCCTCACAGACGCGGTCGGGGAGCGTCGACGCGCGGGGTCACTGGATCGTCACTCGCCAGTATGGCGCGGCCTCGCCGGGCGGGCGGGGCCTCACGCCATCGTGCGATTCGGTGGCCTACTCGGCGGTCGCGGTCGGGGTCGCCTCGCCCGGCGTCCGCGCCAGGTGTGCCGGCCACCAGTTCCAGCGACCGAGCAGCACCACGAGCGACGGCACGAGCAGCGAGCGGAGCAGGAACGTGTCCATGAGCACGCCGGCCGCGACGCCATAGCCGATCTGCTGGATCTGCCCGCCGCCACCCGACCCGCCGGCCACGGCCAGCACCGCGAACGTCCCGCCGAGGATCACCCCGGCCGTGGTGATCGTGCTCCCCGTGCGGCCGATCGCCCGCGCCACCGCATCCCGCAACGGCAGGCCGTGGGCCTCCTCGCGGATCCGGCTCATGATCAGGATGTTGTAGTCCGACCCGAGCGCCATCAGGAACACGAACATCAGGAACGGCAGGATGAAGCTGATCCCGTCCTGGCCGCCGAGGTGGACGAACACGATGCCGACCAGGCCGAGCGCGGCCCCGTACGACAGGACGATGCTCGCCACCAGGTAGAGCGGCGCCACGGCGCTGCGCAGGACGATCGCGAGGAGGAGGGCGATGAGCACCGCGACGATCGGGATGATCCGGACCAGGTCGGTGCCCGAGATGTGGCTGACGTCCGCCGCGAACGCCACCTGGCCGAACACCCCGTTGGCGGACGCGCCGGCCGCCCGTGCGACGCGGTCGACGTCGGCGCGCATCGCGGGTACCGCGTCGAGCACGGCCGGGCTGGACGCGTCGCCGTTGGCGTACGCGACCGAGTACTGGACCGTGCGGCCGTCCGGGCTGATCAGCTGGCCGGTCGAGCGGTAGGCGTTGTAGACCGGCGCCGGGACCGCGGTCGTGGCCGGTTCGGCCGGGAGGTCGCGGGCCGGGCCGAGCGTGGCGTGCAGCGACGTCAGCTGGTCGGCCGTGAGCGGGAACCCGTTCGGGTTGAGCGGGCCAACGAGGCCGCTGAACTCGCGCAGTCCGGCCAGTCCCTCCTGTGCCCGGGCCAGGACCGACGGGTCGTCCCAGACCGACACCGGGAACTGCAGGAGCACCGCGCTCCGACTGGTCGTGGAGGACGGGAAATGCTCCGCGAGCTGGACCGTGCCGGCCGCGGAATCGGTGCCGGCCGGGCTCGAGGAGACGTCCCCGAACCCGGCGACGCCGGTGGTCAGGAGCGTGGCACCCAGGACGACGAACAGTGCGACGCCGGCGACCAGCGTCGTGCCCGGCCTTCGCGTGGCGGCCACGCCGTCCCACAGGCCCGTGTGCTCGTGCGTCCGAACCGAGGCACCGGTCGGCCAGAAGACCGCCCGCCCCAGGATCGCGAGGAGCGCCGGCAGCAAGGTCAGGCCCGCGACCAGCATCAGGGCGATCCCGATCGCGAGCGCCGGCCCCAGGCTCTGGTAGAACGCGAACTCGGCCAGCACCAGGCTGACCAGCGCGGCAATCACGGTGAGGGCGGAGAACGTGATCGACTCCCCCACCCGGCTGACCGAACGGATCACGGCCTCGTGCGGGGTCAGGCCGCGGCGGAGCTCCTCGCGAACGCGGAAGACGAGGAAGACCCCGTAGTCCGTCCCCGCGCCCAGGACCAGGACGATCAGCAGGAGCTGCGTGATCGAGGAAACCTGGACGCCGATCTTGGTGGCCTCGGCGATCACCGGACCCGACAGGACGAGCACGAACGCCGCCGGCACGAGCGTCACGATCGGCGCGAGCACCGCGCGGAAGGCGAGCAGCAGCAGGAGCACGATGAACAGCAGCGACAGCTGCTGGGTCTGGTCCTGCGAGGACCCGGACGCCTTGACCGTGTCGACCGCCGTGGCGAGCTGCCCGGTCAGATGGGCCTGGAGCCCCGCCGGCAGCCCGGCCGCGCCGAATGTGGCGCGGATCGCGTCGACCACGCCGCTGGCCTCGGGACCGGCGCTGAATGCGACCACCGACGCCTCGACGAGCGCCTGGCGTGCCTGCCCGTCGGCCGACACCCCCAGGTCCACGACGGCCTTGACCTGCTCGACGGACCGGATCCGCGCCTCGAGCGCGTCCACGGCGGCGTTGTCGGCCGCCGTCAGCCCGCCATCGCGCGCGACCACGAGCGTCGCCGGCGCGAGCGAGACGTCCTGGAACGGGGCCGCCATGGCCGCCGCCTGCATGCTCGGGGAGTTCGCGGGGAGGAACCCGCTGGTGGTGTCCTTCGCCACGTCGCTCAGCGACGGGAGCAGCCGGACGGCCAGGACGGTCACCACGATCCAGGCCACCACGATCGCGAACCGGAAGCGGACCGAGAATCGCCCGAGACCTGTAAAGAAGCGGCTCATGCGGATCCTTTCGTCAACCGTGCGCCCCTGGCGTACGGGTCGGCCCGGGACGGGCGGGCCACGCGGTCGGGGCGGGACGTTCAGGGTGGCGCGGGACGGGCGGTCCGACAACGATCGGGGCCGCGACGGCCCTAGGATGACACCGAATGCGACGATCGCGCTCTCACCGAGGTCGGCCGAGCCGGTCGATCTCCGCCGGACGGTAGGATGTGCCCTCCATGTGTGCCCTCCATGCCGGAGTGACGCCCGTATGCCCGGCCTTCAGGCCATCGAGATCCTCGGCGACGCCGCCATGGCCCTCGCGCGCGACGACGGACTCGAACCGACTCTGCTCGCCATCCTCCGGCCGCTCGCCGACCGGCTCGATGTCGCGTCGGCGGCGGTGTTCAGGGTGGCGGACGCCGGGGGCCGGGCTCGGGAGGGCCCAGGCTCCACGGGCGGCTGACGCGTCGGCCGGCAGGCGCGGGTGGCCGCGATCGTCAACCCGCCGGCGCGGCGGCGGTTCGCGGAGCAGCGCGCCGCGCCACGGAGGCAAGCGCCTCGACCAAACCGGGGTCGTCGTTGAGTGACTCGATCCGCCGAAACTCCAGCCCGACGCGTTCCGCCTGCTCGCGAGCTCCGATCTCCACGTCGTACAGGATCTCGAGGTGGTCGGCCAGGAACTGCACCGGGGCGACCACCACGTGCCGGCCGCCAGACGCCGCGATGCCGGGCATCAGGTCGGCGAAGTCCGGCGTCATCCACTCGCCGGGCTCGTGGCCGGCGCTCTGCCAGCAGAACGCCCATCGGTCGGCCGTCAGGCCGGACGCCTCCCCCACCAGCTCGGCCGTGATCCGGAGCTGCTCGAGGTAGCCGGGCTCCTGCTCTGCCACGCGGCGCGGCAGGCTGTGGGCGGTCATGAGGACGGGGGCGCGATCGCGTTCGTCCGGCGGCACTGCCTCGAGCGCGCGGCGGACCCGCACCGCGAGCGCGCCGATGAACGCGGGCTCGAGGTGCCAGGCGCCGGCCACCTCGACGCTCGGGGCCGCCGCTCCCAGGACCGTCCGCGCTTCCTCGATCGCCCGGGCGTAGCCGCGCATCAGCAGCGGCGAGTACTGCGGGGAGAGGATGATCGCGGCCACGTGCGAGACCCCGGCGGCCCGGAGCAACCCCAGCCCGCGCTCGATCGACGGCTCCGAGAACCGCATCCCCACCTCGACCGGCCAGCCGAGCACGTCCGAGAGCGCGGCGGCCTGACGCCGGGAGATCTCGATCAGCGGCGAGCCGCCGATGACCCGGTAGCGCCGCGTGAACTCGTCGACGAGCTCGTCATCGGGCTCGCGCCCGCCACGCACGCGCGCCAGGTACGCGCCAACGTCCTCGCGCTCGAGCGAATCGGGTGAGCCGTAGGTCATCAGGAGTGCGCCGGGTCGCGCGGACCCGGTCACGCCGTGACTCCGGCAGGCGCAGCCGCAGCATTCGCCCCCGCCGTCTCCTCGTGGACGAAATCGACCAGCCGGCGGAGCAGGTCCGGGTCCGTCTGAGGCAGCACGCCGTGGCCGAGGTTGAACACGTGCCCAGGCCGGCCGGCCGCCTCGGCCAGGAGCGCCGCGGTCCCGGTCCCGAAGTGGATGGCCGGCGTCCCGCGCAGCGATTCGAAGACCCGCCGGACGTGTGGCTGGACGTAGGTCGCGTAGTCGGCCGGACCGAGCCCGCCGACCCAGCTATCGAACAGCTGGACGACGTCCACGCCGGCCTCGATCTGCCCCCGCAGGTAGGCCACGATCATCGTCGTCAGCCGCTCCATCAGCTCGTGCCAGGCTGCCGGCTCGCGGTACATGAACGCCTTGGCGACCGCGAAGTCGCGCGACGGCCGGCCCTCGATCAGATAGCACGCCAGCGTGAACGGCGCGCCCGAGAACCCGATCACGCCGGCCCGGCCGGCGAGCTCGGTGCGCACCAGGCGGATGGCGTCGAACACGAACCCGACGCCCTCGGGCTCGAAGGCCCGGAGGGCCGAGACGTCCGCCGCCGAGCGGATCGGCCGGTCGATGATCGGGCCGACCTCGGGCTCGATCCGGAGCCCGACGCCCATCGGCTCGAGCGGCAGCATGATGTCGGCGAACAGCACGGCCGCGTCCACGCCGAGGTCGCGGACCGGCATCAGGGTCACCTCGGCGCACAGGTCCGGCGTCTTGGCCAGCTCGAGAATCGCGTAGCGCTGGCGGAGCGCGCGGTAGGCGCTGAACGAGCGGCCCGCCTGGCGCATGAACCACACGGGCGTGGCGTCCACCGGCTCGAGCCGGCAGGCCCGCAGGAAGCGATCAGTCACGTGGATCCTCCTCGAACGCCAGGCGGGCGGCGGCGACCGTCGCCCCGATCTCGGCCCGGCCGTGTGCCATGGACAGGAACCAGGCCTCGAACTGCGAGGGCGGCGGCAGGATCCCCCGGTCGAGCATTGCTCCGAAGAACCGGGCGTAGGCGTCACGGTCCGACGCAAGCGCATCGGCGGCATCGAGCGGCAGTTCGGAACGGAAGAAGACCGTCAGGAGCGGCCCGAAACGGGCGACCGAGACCGCCCGACCCGCCTCGGCCGCGGCGGCGGCGAGGCCCTCGGCGAGCTCCGTCGCGGCCGCCTCGAGCGCGACGTACCGCTCCGGCCGGAGCTCGGCCAGCGTCGCGATGCCGGCCGCCATCGACAACGGGTGGCCCGACAGCGTCCCCGCCTGGTAGACGGGGCCGGCCGGCGCGACGAGCGCCATGAGATCGGCACGGCCGCCGTAGGCGCCGATCGGCATCCCGCCGCCGATGATCTTGCCGAGCGTGGTCAGGTCCGGCCGGATCCCGAACCGCGCCTGGGCACCACCGGGCCCGACGCGGAACCCGGTGATGACCTCGTCGAACACGAGCAGGGCGTCGTCGGCGCGGGTCAGCTCGCGGATCAGCTGGAGGAACCCTGGTTCGGGCGGGATCACCCCGACGTTGGCGATCACCGGTTCGAGCACGACGGCCGCGATCCGGCCGGGATGCCGGGCGAACGCCAGCGTGACCGCCGTGGCGTCGTTGAACGGCAGGACCATGGCCGTGGCGGCAACGGACGCCGGCACGCCGGCACTGCCGGCGATCGCCTGCGTGGCGACGCCCGAGCCGGCGTCCACGAGCAGGCCGTCCGAGTGCCCGTGGTACGCGCCGGCGAACTTCACCACGAGGTCGCGCCCGGTCGCCGCCCGGGCCAGCCGCATCGCGCTCATCACGGCCTCGGTCCCGGACGAGGTGAACCGGAGCCGCTCCATCGACGGCATCGCCCGCCGGATCGCCTCGCCCAGCTCGATCTCGAGCGGGTGCGTCGCGCCGAGGGCCAACCCGTCCGCAGTCGCCCGGCGCACCGCCTCCATCACCGCCGTGGCCGCGTGGCCCAGGATCGCCGGCCCCCACGCGCCGACGTAGTCGAGGTAGCGCCGGCCGTCCGGATCCCAGACGTACGCCCCGTCGCCGCGCTGGAGCACGATCGGCGGCCGCGCGACCGCGCGGAACGCACGGACCGGGCTGTTGACGCCTCCGGGAAACAGGCGCCCGGCGCGGGCGACCAGGTCGGCCGTGCGACGCCCCGCGGCGGCTCCGGACCCCACCGCGGCGGTCCCCGCCATCAGCCGGCCCCCAGGAGCTCGAGGATCTCGCTCAGCGGCCGGTGGATCCCCAGGATGATCGGCGTGTCGCCCACGGTGGAGCGACGGCTCTCGGTCGAACGGAGCGCCCGGACGAGGTCGCCGAAGGCGACCAGGTCGTCGGTCTCGTAGGCGACGACGAAGTCCTGCGAGTCCAGCCCGAACGAGTAGGCCAGCGCCTGGCGGACCGTCGGGTAGTCTTGGCCGACCCGCATGTGCTCGTTCATCACGCCCTGGCGGGCCTCCTTCGAGAGCAGGTACCAATCGGTCGACTTGGTGAACGGGTAGACCACCAGGTAGCGCGACCGCTCCCCGGCGAACAGCGCCTGCTCCTGGTCGGTCGGCTTGCGGACGTACTGCGATGGCCCGATGCGACCGACGAACGACTCGCGAACCGCCAGCCAGGTCCCGAGCCCGGCCCGGAGCAGCCCGGCCGCCGCCCGCTCCAGCGCGTCGACCGACGGCGCCATCCGCCACAGCAGGAGGTCGACGCCGGGCTCCAGCCCGATCGACGAGTAGGCGGTGCTGCGCACCCCGTCGACACCCGCGGCGGACTCCGCCTCGGCAAACCGGCAGCCGTCGTCGTGACGCTCGTCGGGGCTGCGGCGGCGCCAGGCGGGATCCAGCCCAAGGGCGAGTGCCTGGACGTAGACCTGGTCGTCGGCGCTCATCGGTCCTCCCGGAGCCAGGTCGCGAGGTCCGCGGCGGCGTACGTGATGACGATCCCGGCACCCGCCCGGACGATGGCTGTCACCGCCTCGGTCATGGCGCGCCGACCGTCCAGCCAGCCGCGCTCTGCGGCGGCCATCAGCATCGCGTACTCGCCGGACACCTGGTACGCGGCGATCGGCAGGTCGAAGCGGGCGCGCGCGGCGGCGATCAGGTCGAGTCCCGGGAGGGCCGGCTTCACCAGGAGCAGGTCGGCCCCCTCGGCGACGTCGAGCGCGATCTCGCGCATGGCCTCGCGCCCGTTGGCCGGGTCCATCTGGTAGCCCCGGCGGTCGCCGAACGCCGGCGCGCTGTCCGCAGCCTCCCGGAACGGTCCGTAGAACGCCGAGGCGTGCTTCGAGGCATAGGCCATGATCGCGATCTCGGAAAGGCCGGCGGCGTCGAGCGCCGAGCGGATCGCGGCGACCTGGCCGTCCATCATCGCGCTCGGGGCGACCACGTCGGCGCCCGCCCGGGCCTGGCTCACGGCGGTCTCGGCGAGCCGGACCAGGGCCGCGTCGTTGTCCACCGAGCCGTCGGCCGCGAGCGGGCCGCAGTGACCGTGATCGGTGTACTCGCAGAGGCACGTATCGGCGATCGCGACCAGCGGGAGGTCCAGGGCGCGGATGCGACCGAAGGTCTCCTGGACGATCCCGTCGTCGATCGAGGCGCCGGACCCGAGCGCGTCCTTGGCCTCCGGCAGACCGAACAGGAGAACCCCACCGACGCCCAGCTCCGCGAGCCGGGCGGCCTCCGCGGCCGCCTCGTCCGGCGACAGGCGGGCGACGCCCGGCATGGACGGGATCGGCTCGCGGGCGCCGCTCCCCGCCCGCACGAAGAGCGGGGCAACGAGCATCGACGGATGGAGCCTCGTCTCCTGGACCAGGGCCCGCAACGCCGGTGACCGTCGAAGACGGCGCAGCCGGACGCCGGGCGGCTCAACGGCCGCGGCGACATCAACGTCAGCTTCGGCGGGACGCGTCCGCATCGCGAGGGTCATGGAACCTCCAGGGGCTGGCCGGCGAGGGCGTGTGCCGTGGCGGCGGCGAGGGCCGCCACGTCGGGGTCGGCGGAGACGGCACGGACGGTGAAGCCTGCCGAGCGAGCGCAGTCGGCGGTCTCGGGGCCGATGCAGACCACGGGAACGTCGGTCGGGTCCAGGCCTTCGGACCGGGCGAGCGAGACCAGCCCGCGGACCGTGGAGCCACTCGTGAACACGATCGCGCCGATTCGGCCGGCGGCGAATGCCTTCGCCAGCAGCGGTCGCGACGACGCCGGCGCCTCACGGGTCCGGTACGCAACGAGGTCGTCCACGGTCGCGCCGCGCCCGCGCAGCGTCGCGGCGACCTCCGCGTCCGCGAGATCGCCCCGAACGACGAGCACCCGCTCGCCGCGCCGGACCGGGAGCTCCGCGGCGAGCGCCGCACCGTCGCTCCGGGTCGGCGTGAACGAGACCGCGAAGCCGGCGCCGTCCAGGAGACCGGCCGTGGCGCGCCCGACCGCCGCCCAGCGGACTGCGTCGAATGTCGCCGACCCCGCGGTCGCCCGCTCGAGGACCGCGCGCACCCCGTTGGTGCTGGTGACCACGATCCAGTCGAACCCATCCCACTCCGGCTCGCCGCCGGGACGGCCGGAGGTGCCGAGCAGCTCGACCTCGATCGCGGGGACGGAGACCGGGTCCAGGCCGCCGGCGGCCAGCGCCGCCAGCAACTCCCCGGACTGGTCGGCCGCTCGCGTGACGAGCACCCGCGGACCGGCCGGTTCTCCGGACCGGCCCAGGGAGCCGGCCGCGACCCGCAGGTCCCGATCGAAGGCCTGGGCGAGGCCACGTGCCACGCTCGTGCCGTCCGTCGCCGGCCCGGCCCGGCGCTCGAACGCCGGGCCCGAGCCGCCCGGGCGGGCGATCGCCCCGAGCAGCGTGAGGGCGTCACCCGAGACCGTGGCCAGTGCCCCGATCGGCGCGCGACAGCCACCCCCGCAGGCCGCGAGGAACGCTCGCTCGGCCTCGACCGCGAGCCGCGTGTCCGGATCGTCGACGGCCCTGACTGCGGCGAGCACCTCCGCGTCGTCGCGCCGGACCTGGACCGCGATCGCGCCCTGCCCCGGCGCGGGCGGCACGACATCGGGATCGATCCGTTCGGCGATCCGTGCCTCGAGCCCGATCCGGTCGAGACCGGCGCAGGCGAGCACGAGGGCGTCCGTCTCGCCGGCGTCGAGCCGGCGCAGTCGGGTGTCGACGTTGCCGTGGAGCGGATGAACGAGGAGATCGGGCCGGCGTGCGAGGACGAAGCCCGTCCGTCGCGGGCTGTCCGTTCCGACTCGCGAGCAGGGCGGCAGGTCGTCGAGCCGGCGGGCCGCCGCGTCCAGCCGCACGACGAGCGCGTCGCGCGCATCCGCGCGTGGCAAGTAGGCGCCGATGCGCAGCCGCCGGTCCTCGTCCGTCGGCACGTCCTTGGCGCTGTGCACGGCGACGTCCACGTCCCCCGCCAGGAGCGCCCGCTCGATGGCGGCCACGAACGCGCCCTCGCCCCACGCCGTGTCCGGCGCACGGCGATCCCCGGCCGTCTCGATGATCGAGATCCGGGTCGTGCACCCCGACCGCTCGAGGGCCTCGGCCACCAGCCCGGCCTGGGCCATGGCCAGCCGGCTGCCGCGCGTGCCGATCACGACCTGCCGACCGGTCATACGGCGAACAGGTCCCGGACCGCGCGCTCGTTGCGCCCGTCCGTGTCGCGCCCGAGGCGTTCGAGCGGCTCCCGAAGGAGTCGCCGGGCGAACGATTCGGTCATCCGCTCGATCGCATCGCGGAGCTCGGGCTGCAGGTCGGGATGCCGGCGCCAGAGCTGCTCCAGCTCGGCCTCGCGCTCGAGATCGGCCCGCCGAACCAGCGCCTCCGCGGCGCTTCGCCCATCGCGCGCCCGCGACCAGTCGAGGAACTCCGAAATGGTGCGCTCGACCAGGTCCTCGACCCGTCGGTCGGAGCTGGACGCCGCGGGGCCGGTCCGCCCCTCGACGAGGGCGAGGTCGTCAGCCGTCACGAGACGATCGCCCAGCGCCCCGGCGGCAGCGGTCGGCACCGCGGGTGGCACCGACAGGTCGACCACGACCGTGCGGCTCGCGGCGAGAGCGTTCATCGCGGCCGGCCCGAGCGGCCAGGGTCCGCCGAGCGCCACGAGCACGGCCGCGAACGCGCCTGCACGCGCGCCGGGATCGAAGGCCTCGGCCTGGGCGCCCGTCTCGGACGCGAGCGACCCGGCACGTTCGTCGGACCGGCTGGCCACCGAGACCTTGGCGCCGGCAGCGATCGCCGCAACGGCCGCCAGCCGACCCATCCGGCCGGCACCGACCACCAGCAGCTTCCGACCACGGAGCGACCGCGTCCGACGCGCCATCACCTCGAGCGCGAGATCGGCCAGCGACGGCTGCCGGCCCTGCCGCCAGGATCGGGCCCGTCGCCCGGCGCGCAGTGCGAGCGCGAACAGCCGCTCGAGCTCGGAATCGAGCCGTCCGTCCAATCGGGCTGCGGCGACGGCGCCGCGAAGCTGGTGGAGGATCTGGTCCTCGCCCACGACCACCGAGTCCGAGCCGACGGCAACGGCGATCGCGTGGCGCACCGCGTCGCGCCCGACCAGGATTCGGGCGCCCTCGGGGAGGCGGAAGGTCTCTCCAAGGCGGGCCGGATCGTCCGGGGTCGGCAGGTAGGCCTCGACCCGGTGGCACGTCTCGACCAGGATCGCGCCGCGCGGCGGCCCCTCCCGCAGCCGGGCCGCGAAGCGGCCGCGCTCGATCGCCGGGACCGTCCGGGCATGGGTCACGAGGGCCACGACCCGCTCGGGTGCCGGCGCCATCAGGACCCCCCGGGCGAAGGCTCGCGCGAGGGCGGCTCGTCGGTGAGCGGCAGGCCGCGCTGGGCACGGCCGGCGGACACGCTGTGCCCGGTCATCGTGGCGACCAGCAGGTGGTCCATGGCGCGCTCGGCGATCTCGAGAAGATCCACGGTCTCCGCGGCGTCGAACCCGCGCCGACGTGCGGCCACCGCCAGCTCATGGTGGAAGGGCGCGCGAAACCGGAGGAAGCCCTCGACGGTCTGGCTCAGGGACAAGCCGAGCGAGGCCGCCAGCCGGCCGTAGTCGGCGGCCGTCACCGACGCCTCCTTCAGGTGGTGGGCCGTCGCCTCGGGGGTCGCCGCGTCGAGGTGCTGGAGCAGACTCGCGGCGAGCGCCTGGCCGCGTTCGCGGAACACGAGGCGCTGCCGATCGTCGAGGGCGACGACCCACGGCATGTCGGCTCCGGTGCGGCCCAGCCGCCGGTATGTCCGGGCGATCCGTGTGGGGCTGAGCCCGGCGCCGCTGAGGGACGGCCGCCTCGATCGGTCGGCCGGGAGCAGGCGCTCGAGGGCGGCTCGCGAGAACCGTCGATGGCCTCCCGGAGTCGTGAAGACGCGGAGGCGCCCGGCATCGCTCCAGCGACGGAGGGTTGCCGGCGAGACGCCGAGCAGGCGGCTGGCCTCGGACAGGCCAACCCAGGTGCGATCGGGGCCGGGACGACGGGCCAAAATCTACCCAAATCTATCTGAAGGTGGACGACTCGCTCAATGTAGCACGGAACCCGAGCAGCACCCGACGAGCCGCCTCCACGGGAGCGGCGAGTTGCGCCGGGAGGAAAACGATCGGCCGGCGACCTCGCGGGGCCGCCGGCCGATCCTTGCGGCCAGGCTCGATCAGCCGGCCAGATCCGGACGGCGACGCCGAATACGCCGCCGATCTCGCGGATCGCGTTGTTGGCGCCCGACGCCTTGCCTTCCTCTTCGGGGTAGACGGCCGACAGGACGACGTTCGCGATCGGAGCGAAGAACATGCCCATCCCGATCCCGCTCACCACGAACGCCGGCACGAACGCGGCGTAGGGGACGGTCGGGCTGCTCACCGCGGCGAGCCACGCCAGCCCGACCGCCATGAGCGCAAGACCCGAGACCAGGATCGGACGCGACCCGATCCGCCCGGCGAGCAGTCCGGCGATGGGCGCCACGACGGCCGGCATCGCCGTCCACGGCAGGACCCGGAGCCCCGCCTCGAACGGGTTCAGGCCCTGGACGACCTGGAAGAACTGGGACAGCAGGAAGATCGAACCGAACATCCCGAAGTACATCAGCAGCGAGACGGCGTTCGCGGCGGCGAAGGCGCGGCTGCGGAACATGTGGAGCGGCAGCATCGGGTTGGCGGCGCGGCGCTCCCAGGCCGCGAACAGGACGAGGAGCACGGCGCCAGCGGTGAAGGCGCCAAGGATGCCGGGGTTCGTCCACCCGTCGTCGTTGCCGTGGATGACCGCCCAGACGAGCCCCAGCAGCCCGCCGCTGGCGAGCCCCAGGCCGAGGAGGTCGAGCCGGCCTTCCGGCCCGCGCGATTCCGGCAGGCGGAGAGCGGCCAGCCCGATGGCGACGATGCCGACCGGGACGTTGAGCCAGAAGATCCAGTGCCAGTTCACGCCCTGGGCGATGGCGCCACCGACGAGCGGTCCGACCGCGATGGCCAGGCCGCCGATCCCGCCCCAGGCACCGAGCGCCAGGGCGCGTCGCTGCGGGGAGACAACCGCGGACAGGATCGTCAGGGTGAGCGGGATGACGATCGCCCCACCCAGCCCCTGGACCGCGCGGGCCGCGATCAGCACCGTGCTCGATGGGGCGAGCGCGGCCGCGGCCGAACCCGCCGTGAAGATGACCAGGCCGATGGCGAACAGCCGGCGGCGGCCGAAGCGGTCGCCGAGGGCCGCGCCGGTGAGCAGCAGCACGGCGAAGGTCAGCGTGTAGGCGTTGACCATCCACTCGAGGTCCTGGAGCGATGAGCCGAGGTCGCGCCGGATCACCGGGAGGGCGGTGGTCACGACGAGATTGTCGAGGGAGACCATGAACAGCGCGATGGAGGTGATGGCGAAGGCCCAGGCGGCCGACGCGCGCGTGCGATTCATGTTGGGACGAGACTCCTTCCTAGTTAGTACTCACTAAGTTTGGACCACAAAAAAGGGGCCGCGAGTCAGTGCCAGGCAAAGGCACCTCCGAGATCGAGCTTGAGGTCGACGGCGTCGTCGAGGTTGCCGAGCGCCGCCGCGACGTTGAGCAGCATGCCCTCGGCGAACCAGGCGTGGATCGCCGCCGGGTCGGCACCCGACAAGCGGGTGACCGTCTCGTGCAGGACCGACCACTCCCCGCGGACCACGGCACGGATCTCCGGATCGTCACAGGCCGCGTACGCGTGCAGCTGGAGTCGCAGCATGTCCCGGTCCCTGAGCAGATCGTGGTAGCCGCAGCCCATGGCCTCGAGCACGGACGTCGGGTCCGCCGACTCCGCCGGAACGGTCCGGGCGCTGGCCTCGAACGTCGAGCGGGTCCGTTCGAAGCACGCATGGACCGCCTCGATGAACAGGTCCTTCTTCGTGCCGAAGAGCTGGAACAGGTAGGGCTGCGAGACGCCCGCCCGCCCGGCGATCGCCTGGGTGGAGGTGCCCGCATAGCCGCGGGCGGCAAACTCCTTGGAGGCCGCGGCGATCACGTCGGTGCGCCGTTCGTCGGCGGTCAGGCGGGTGGTCGTCTTCATGTCGGGCGTCAGCTTAGTGAGTACTAAGTAACCGTGTCAACCCCCGATCTTCAGGACCGTGGCGGGATGCGGCCTGGCCCCCCACCCGGGCGAGGAGGTGCCAGGCGGGGCACGGACCGCAACGCCGGGCGCTAGAGGGGCCGCGTGAGGTGGTGATAGGCGGCGTTCCAGCGAAGCTCCTTGCGGAAGCCGGCGACCGTCGTGCCCTCGTCGATCAGCGCGAGCTCGATCCCCGCCATCTCGGCGAAGTCGGCGAGTGGCTCGAGGCCGATCGCGCGCGTCAGCACCGTGTGGTGGGCGCCGCCGGCGATCAGCCACGATTCGACGGCGGTGCGCAGGTCCGGGCGCGGGCGCCAGACGGCGCGGGCGACGGGCAGGCGCGGCAATGGCTGCTCGGCTCCCACCACGTCGATGACGTTGGCCACCATCCGGAAGCGGTCGCCCAGATCGGTCATCCCGGCCACGAACGCCGGACCGGGCTCGGCGTCGAAGACCAGCCGGACAGGGTCGGACCGCGCGCCGATCGACAGCGGGTGGATCTCGCAGCGCGGGCGTGCGGCAGCGATCGTCGGGCAGACCTCGAGCATGTGCGCGCCAAGCACGCTCGGGCCGTCCGGGTTCAGGTGGTAGGTGTAGTCCTCCATGAAGGACGTCCCGCCCGGGACGCCGGTCGCCATCACCTTGACCAGGCGGACGAGGGCCGACGTCTTCCAGTCCCCCTCCGCACCGAAGCCATAGCCATCGGCCATCAGCCGCTGGGCGGCGATCCCGGGTAGCTGGCGCAGGGCGCCGAGGTCCTCGAACGTGTCGGTGAAGGCCATGAACCCACCCGCCTCGAGGAACCGGCGCAGACCGGCCTCGATCCGCGCGGCCTCGCGCAGCTCGGCCCGACGCGGGCCGTCCGGGCCGAGCTCCGCAGCCAGGTCATAGTCCGACTCGTACCGGGCGCACAGCTCATCGATCGCCGAGCCGGGGACATCGGCGATCGCTGCCGCGAGGTCACAGACGCCGAACCCGTTCACGGTGATCCCCAGCCGGATCTGCGCCTCGACCTTGTCGCCTTCGGTGTCCGCGACGTGGCGCATCGTGTCGCCGAAGCGCGCCACCTTGAGACGATGAGCCTCGCGCCACGCGCATGCGGCGCGCGACCAGGCACCGACGCGGTCGGCGACGTACGGGTCCTGCCAATGCCCGGCGACGGTCTTTCGGGCGATCCGCAGCCGAGTCTCGATGTAGCCGAACTCGCGATCGCCGTGGGCCGCCTGGTTGAGGTTCATGAAGTCCATGTCGATCTCGCCCCACGGCAGATCGCGGTTGAACTGCGTGTGGAGGTGGAGCAGCGGCTTCTGGAGCACCTGGAGCCCGGCGATCCACATCCGGGCCGGCGAGAAGGTGTGCATCCACAGGATCACGCCGACACAGGCGTCCGCGGCATTGGCGGCGCGGCACGTGGCGGCGATGCTCTCCGACGAGGTGACCACCGGCCGGTGGACGATCCGGACCGGGATCGCCGCCGACTCGTCGAGCTGACGCGCCACCAGGCCCGAGTTCTCGGCAACCTTGCGCAGCGTCGCTTCGCCGTACATCTCCTGGCTGCCGGTCACGAGCCAGACTTCGAACTCGCCGAGCGGTTTCATGCTGTCACTCTCTCGCTGCTGCCGGGCACGCCGAGACGCGCCTCGCTTCCTCGTCGCGATCGCCGGGTGGGGATCAGTACTCGAACCTCCGCCGCAGGACGGCGTGGATCGAGACCGAGACCAGGATCACGGCGCCGTAGACCACCTGCGGGTAGTAGTCGCTCAGGCCGATCGCCACGAGCCCGGCGCTGATCCCGCCGATCATGAACGCGCCCAGGAAGGTCCCCCACACGCTGCCCCAGCCACCGAACACCGACGTCCCGCCGACGAACACCGCCGCCAGCGTCGGCAGCAGGTAGCCGTCCCCGACGGCCGGGTAGTAGTTGACGACCTGGAGGCTGTTGAGGAGCCCGGCGAAGGCTGCCGCGGCACCGGTCAGGACGAACAGCGTGATCCGCGTCCGACGGATCGGGATGCCCATCAGCGCCGAGGCCTGGGCGTTGTCACCGATCGAGTAGGCGTTCTGCCCGAGCCGGTGGCGGTTGAGCAGCAGCCAGGTGGCGATCGCGATGGTGATCAGCCAGATGAACTCCATCGGGACCCCGAACAGCTTGCCGACCAGGACGTCGTACAGCGGGCTGGACGAGGTCGTGACCAGGGGGAACTGCTTGCCGCTCACGAGCGCGACGGCCAGCCCCCGGAAGAGGAACTGGGTGCCGATCGTGACGACCAGCGAGGGGATGCCGACATACGTGACGAAGATGCCGTTGAACAGGCCGCAACCGACGCCGGTCGCGAGCGCGGCGGCAATGCCGAGCTCGACGCTGCCGGTGAGCTTCCAGGCGGCGATGAAGCCGACCATGCCGAGCGACATGATCGAACCGAACGACAGGTCGATGTCGCCGGCGACGATGACCATCGTGAGCGGCATCGCCACGATCGCGAAGAACGGCGTGGTCTGGGCGAACGACTGGTAGATCGGCAGGTTCAGGAAGGTCGCGGGCGCAAGGACAATGAACATCCCCCACAGCAGAGCGAACGCCACTGTGATCCCGATCTGCGAAGCCCACGGACCAAGAGCGACGCCAAACGGCCGCCGAGCCGTCCCGGCCGCCGGGGGCGCGCTCATGCGATCCCTCCCGTCGTGCCGGTGACGCGGTAGCGCTCGGCCTCGGTGTAGCTGCCCCCGGCGGCCACCTCGCGCATGATGTTCATGAGCTCCTCGAGCGAGTAGCGCGACGTCGGGAACTCACCGGCCACGCGCCCCCGGTCGAGCACCACGATCCGGTCGGCCACCGAGTACACGTGGAAGATGTTGTGGTCGATGAAGATCGCGGACTTGCCCGCCGCGCGAATTCCCTCCACGAAGTGGATGAGCTTCTCGGTCTCCTTGAGCGACAGGCCCATCGTCGGCTCGTCGAGGATGATGATGTCGGCCCGAAAATGGAGCGCCCGGACGATCGCGAGACCCTGCCGCTCGCCCCCCGAGAGCCCGGTCACGCTCGTGTTCGGCGTGAGCGCCGCCGAGGTGAAGCCCATCGACTGGCCCATCAGTTCCTCGGTGACGCGCCGCATCTCGTTCACCCGCAGGAACCCGAACGGCCCGCTCAGGGCCCGGCCCATGAAGATGTTGCGCCAGAGCGGCAGTTGCTCGGCCAGCGCGCGCTCCTGATAGACCGTCTCGACGCCGAGCGCACGCGCCTTGGGGACCGTGAGCCCCTCCGCGGGCTTGCCGTTGAACCGGATTTCGCCCTCGTCCGGGCGATGGAAGCCGGTGATGATCTTGATCAAGGTCGACTTGCCGGCGCCGTTGTCGCCGAGCAACCCGACCACCTCGGCGCGGCCGAGCCGGAAGCTGACGTCGCGCAGGACGCGGACGCCCCCGAACGACTTGGAGACATGGCTGAGCTCCAGCCGGAGCGGCGCGGGCACACCCGCGGCTGGCGGGCGGGCGCTCTCGCGTCCGCCCGCCGGCCGACCCGTCGTCGGATCCGCGGTGTCGGCCATTACCGGATCTGCTGCTCCACGAGCGGCGCCAGGAAGTCGACGTTCGACTTGTCGATGAACCCACCACCGGTGTTCACGAACAGGCCGCTGAAGCCGTACTTCTTGGTCAGGCAGAGCTGTTCGACGGCCAGGAAGCCCTGCAGGTACTGCTGCTGGTCGATGACCAGGCTGATGTAGCCGTCCTTGATGCCCTGGACGGTGGCCGCCGAGGCGTCGAAGCCGGCCATGTAGACGGCTCCCGCCTTGAGGTTGGCGGCCTTCATGTAGGTCGGGATGGTCGATGTCAGGTTGCCATGATCGATGAACATCGCCTTGACGTCAGGATGCGCCGAGACGTACCCCGTGAACACGGCGGTCCCGTTGGCCGGATCCTTGTTGGTCGCATCGTCGATCTCGAGGTAGTCGACGGTCAGGCCGGCGGCCTGCAGCGCGTCGATGATGCCCTGCGTCCGCTCGCCGCGACCCGGCTGTGACTTGAGGCCCCACACGAAGGCGCGATCGCCGGACTTCAGGCTTCCACGCGAGATCGCCTCGTTGGCGAGTGCCGCACCGGCGTCGTGCAGAACCGCTCCGACGTAGCCGAAGCCGGCCGTGGCGTACTGCGCCTCGGCTTTCTGGAGCTCGGTGTTCATCGCCGTGACGAGGATCCCCTGGTCCTCGGCCTGCTTGATCAGCGGGTCGAAGGCGTCGTCGCCGGGGTGGCCCATGATCGCGATTCCGTCGGGCTTGGTCGCGAGCGCCTGCTGGAACTGGGTGATCATCTTGCTCGGATCCCAGTCCGACCACTGATAGGTGATGTCGGGCCCGAACGCCGCCTGGGCAGCCTTGGCGCCGTTGTAGACCACCGTCTCGAACCCGCCGCCGGCGGTGCCGCCCGGGAAGAAGACGAGCTTGACCCCGGTACAGAACTGGCCCGTTGCCGGCGCTCCGCCGCCACCGCTCGCGGCGGGTGCGGGGCTGCTCGATGCATTGCAGGCACTGACCAGGAAGACGATGGCCACCGCCAGCACGGGCAATCGCCGGCGACGCGGCATATCAGGTCTACTCACGTGAGCTCTCCTCCTGTAAGGACTGGCCGACCAGGCGCCTCTCGAGGCCACAGGTGAGTCCTCCTCTCGGGTTGTGACCTCCCTTCTGCCTTCGAACGCGCGAACACCGGTTGCCTCACCGGTGCCGACCGGCGTGCATACCGCCGCCGCAGTCCCTGCCCGGCCCAACGACGAGCCGGGTCGCCACGATTGCCTCGCGGTGGTGGGATCCGCTCCCCGGACTGGCCCGCGACCGCCGAGCGAGGCCCGGACTTGCCGATCGTCCAAGCCACTGTTAGCGTTCCCGTTACCGCTAACGGCAACTCGCGACACGCTAGCATTGCCGCGAGCCGGACGTCAAGATTCGGCGCGACGACCGACGCCGAAGATCGCCATGAAACGGAGCCCACCGGATGAGCGCAAGACGGCGCCCGACGATCAAGGAAGTGGCCGCGGCGGCGGGCGTGTCCACGCAGACGGTCTCGCGCGTGATCAACAACCGCCCCGACGTCGCCCCCGAGACCTTCGAGCGGATCCAGCAGATCATCTCGGAGACCGGCTACTCCCCGAACATGTTCGCGCGGGGCCTCACCCAGGGCCGCAGCCACACCCTGGGCGTGGTCGCGTACGGCCTCGAGTACTTCGGCCCGTCGCGCGTCCTGACCGGCATCGAGCAGCAGGCCGCGGCCGTGGGCTACGCGATCTCCCTCAACCTCATCCACGAGCCCGAGCAGGCAGACGTCGAGGGACTGCTCGCCAGCCTGGTCTCCCGCCAGGTCGACGGGATCATCTGGGCAGTCCCCGACGTCGGCGACAATCGCGCCTGGTCGAACGCCGCCGGGAGCGATCACCCCGTCCCGGTCCTGCTGGTCGGCGGCATGGGCGGCCAGTCCCTGCTCGGATCGATCGGGATCGACAATCGCGCGATCGGTCGGCTGGCGACGGAGCACCTGCTCTCCGGCGGGGCGCGCCACGTCGGGCTCGTCACGGGCCCCATGGACTGGTGGGAGTCCCGTGAGCGCCAGCTCGGCTGGCGCGAATCACTGCAGGAACGGGGTCTGCCCGCGTCGGACCGGCAGATCGCGAACGGCGACTGGAGCGCGACGAGCGGCGAAGCCGGCTTGTATCAGCTGGTCGAGCAGGCGCCCGATCTCGACGCGGTCTTCGCGTCGAATGACCAGATGGCCCTCGGCGTGATGCACGCGGCGCATCGGCTCGGCCGCCGGATCCCGGACGAGCTGTCCGTCGTCGGGGTCGACAACATCGCCGAGGCCTCCCACTTCTGGCCGGCGCTCACGACGGTCGACCAGCCCCTGCGCGACGCTGGCGGGCTTGCCGTGCGCGAGCTCGACGGCGCGATCCGCCGCGCGCGAGCGGCGCGTCGCGGCCAGGACGGTGCGCCGGCCCCGAGGACGCTGCTCCAGCCGAAGCTCGTCATCCGCGAGAGCAGCCGCCCGACCCCCTAGGCGATCCCCGTCCCGATGGCGGCCTGGATGGCCTCGTGAAGGCGGGCGCCGGTCGGCTGGCCCAGGAGCTCGGTCACCTTGTGCGGTCCGGCCGATTCCTCCCAGGACAGTCCCAGGCCCGGCGACGTCAGCACCACCGGCGTGTCAGGGTGGATGTCGCGGATGTTCTCGATGAGCTTCCGGGCGCCTTCGGCGTCGCCGCTGGCCCAGACGTCGTAGACGAGCACGTCGGCACGTTCGGCGAGGTCGCACGGGCGTCCGGCCAGCACCGGACAGACGTTGTGGGTCGGCCCGCTGCATTCGGTGACCTGATAACCGAAGCGACGGAGGGAGTCGGCCTCCTGGCCGCCCAGATCGAGGTCGTGATGGACGACGAGGACACGAGTCATCTCACACCTCGGCACGCTGTGCCTGTTCCGGCCGATGCCGGCCGGCTCAGTCAGAGTGTGGTCGCACCCGAATCCCCGAACCGAGTGACGAAGGTCACCCATTCCACGGGTCCTCCGGCCCCATCTCGGACCGGGTCGCCCGATCCTCAGCGCGGGCTCATCGGGAAGACGAGATCGAGCGACGTCGGGCCCCCGCGGCTGTCGTCCACCGCCCAGGACAAGTCCGCCTCGACGTCGACGATGCCCGGGACCATGCCCACCGCCCGCTCGACCATCTCGGCCGTGGAGCGCCGCTCGACTCGCCCGCTGATGGACGCCACGCCGTCGTGGACGGCGACCGTGAACTGCGCCGGGTCCAGCCACAGGATCCGCAGCAGGACATCCTCGCGGATCGTCACGGCAAGCTCCTCATCCGAGCGAACGTAGGCGCGGACGAGATCCGCCCGGGTGACGATCCCGACGAGGCGGCCGTCGTCGACCACCGGCAGCCTGTTGACGCCCCGAGCGGTCATCACCGCGGCCGCCTCCGAGATGTGGCGACCCGAGGTGATGGTCAACGCGGGTGCCGTCATCGCCTCGCCGGCGGTGAGCGCCCCGACCTTGGCCATCGTCGACTGGGACGCGCGCGACTCGCCGAAGATCCGCGCAAGGGGCCGGTGGTGGACGGCGCGGGCGCCCTGTTCCTTCATCAGGAAGTCACCCTCGGAGACGACCCCGAGGAGCGTCCCGTCATCGTCCACGACGGGCACCCCGCTGATCCGCCGCTCGATCAGGAGCTGCGCCACCTCCTTGAGCGGGGTCCAGGAGCGGACCGAGACCACGGTGCGTGTCATCACGTCGCCAACCGTCATCATCGCGATCACGTCCTTTCCGGGCCGGAGTACGAGGCTGACTGTCGTCCGGCACGGTCCGGCTGCGTAGGGCCATCGGTCACGTGGTCCCCTGCGGGTTGGCCTTGGCGGCGTCGTCCTCGAGGGCGGTCGGCCCGGCGGTCGGACGCGGCCGCCGGGGCCCTGTATCAGGCCGGGATCGTGACCGCGGCGCGGACGACGGGGATCTCCACCTCGGTGCGAACGTCGGCTGGGGTCACCCCCTCGCCCGGACCGTTCAGGTATCGCTCCCGGACGGGACCTGAGGCCTCGAAGCCGTTGCCCTCGATCCACTCGGTGAGGGCGCGATAGGCCGCGCCGAGCTCTTCGTACGGCCCCACGTGGAGCGTCCTGGCGACCGTCGTGGCAGGAATCTGGCGGGATCCGATGCGGCCGGTCGCCGTGGCTGGCCCGGCGATCGGCACGCACACCTCGGCATCCATCTCCGCTGGCCCGAAGGCGTGGTAGATGACCAAGGGATGACCAGCCGGCGCTACCCCGAGGAGGCCAAGCCGGCCGTACAGTTCGGCGAACGCTCCCTGCAGGAACACCGGGACCTCGGCGGGTGCGATCCGGTCGCGGATCGAGAAGACGTCCTGCGGGCCGAGCTCGCGTGTCGCGATCACGTAGTCCATGGTTGGATCCTCCTGCGCTCGGGCGAGGCGCGGCGCCGCTCGCCGATCGGCACGTCGGCCGGGAGAAGAGCGAAGGGCCCAGACCCCCCAGGGCATAGAGCCCTCCGCTCGGCGTACTCGGACCTCGATCTCCGGCAGCCGTCGAGTGTCGCGCGGTCCGAGGGGCGGCACCAGAGCCATCAGGCACATTCGCCGTGCCGGGACGCCACAACGCGCAGGCTCGCCGGTCACGCCATCTGGCTCTGGCGGCGGGCCGCTGGACGGCCCTCGCCGCGCTGCCGGACTGACCGGACGAGCGGCACGAGCGCGCTCGTGTTCGCCGTGTCAGCGGTCGAGGGCGACCTCCAACTCCTGAGGACGCCCCCCCCCCGGATTCCGGACGCGGCCGGAGCCTACTCGGCCCGATCCCGCGGCCAGCTGCCCATGACCTGGCGAAGGACCGCGAACTCGCCGATGTGATAGGCGTTGTGGTCGCCGACGATTCGGGCCTCGCGCAGAATCGTGTGGCCGGGTGTGTTCGGGATGACCGCGAGAAGGTCCGTGACCGGATCTGCGACGATCGCCCGAAGCGCGGCGTTGTCCGCCCGGAAGCCCTCGATCGTGGCCGCGAACCGCTCGGGGGTGGCGATCGCGTCGCGCGCCGGCCAGTAGTCGTCGGGCCAGCGCGTCTCTGCATAGTCGCGGTTCACGATGTAGTCGAGGATGTCCCATTGCGTGATCCGCAGGTGCTCCAGGAGGTGCCACGGCGTGTACGCGACGTTGGGCGGGAACGCGTTCATCGCCTCGGCCGGGAACGACGCCACGGCGGCGTCGAATGTCATGCGCGCGTCGTGACCCTCGAGGAGCGCCAGGAGCTGGGCGCGCAGTGGGTCGGTCGAGACCAGGGTATCGGTCATGTGCTTCCTCGCGGTGCGAGCGGTGCCGGAAGGCCATTGTCGGGCATCGGGCCGCCGATGCGGCGGCCGGGCGCTCTGGTATTTGTGCTACTCTCACACAAATACCGGGTGCTAGATTCCCGGCTGTCGCCCAGGACCTGACGCAGTCCGCCCGCTGGGCGGGCAAGGAGGATCGGACGTGGAGGAAGGGTTCTTCTCCGAGGTGACGGAGCCGATCCGCTTCGGCGGGATCGATTCGACGGATCCGCTCTCGTTCAAGGTCTACCAGCCCGAACGTTTGGTCATGGGCAAGCGGATGGAGGATCACCTCCGGATCGGCGTGTGTCTCTGGCACTCCTTCGCGTGGGACGGACGGGACATGTTCGGCGTGGGGACGCTCGACCGGCCGTGGCTCGATCCCGCCGCGGACCCGATGCCGGCGGCCCGCCAGAAGATGGCGGTGGCCTTCGAGTTCATCGAGAAGCTGGGCACGCCCTACTACTGCTTCCACGATCGCGACGTCGCCCCGGAGGGCGGCTCGTTCGCCGAGTTCCGCGACAATCTCGACGCCCTGACCGACGAAGCGCTGGGCTACCAGGAACGGACCGGGTCGACCCTGCTGTGGGGCACGGCCAACCTGTTCACGCATCCGCGCTACCAGGGTGGCGCGGCGACGAACCCGGATCCGGAGGTGTTCGCCTACGCGGCGGCCCAGGTCAAGCACATGCTCGAGGTGACCCAGCGGCTCGGCGGCACGAACTACGTCCTGTGGGGTGGCCGCGAGGGGTACGACACGCTCCTGAACACGGACCTGCGCCGCGAGGGCGCTCAACTCGCCCGCTTCCTCCATCTCGTCGCCGAGCACAAGCACCGGATCGGCTTCGAGGGGACGCTGCTCATCGAGCCGAAGCCGATGGAGCCGACGAAGCACCAGTACGACTTCGATTCAGCCACCATCCACGGCTTCCTGGTCCGGAACGGCCTCGAGGACGAGTACCGCCTGAACATCGAGGCCAACCACGCCACGCTGGCCGGCCACTCGTTCCATCACGAGGTCGCCTACGCGGTCGCGAACGGCATGCTCGGCTCGATCGACGCGAACCGCGGCGACCCGCAGAACGGCTGGGACACCGACCAGTTCCCGAATTCCGTCGAGGACCTGGCGCTTCCCCTCTACGAGATCCTGAAGGGCGGCGGGTTCACCACCGGGGGCTTCAACTTCGACGCGAAGCTGCGCCGCCAGAGCTCGAACCGGACCGACCTGTTCCACGCCCACATCGGCGGCGTCGACACCCTGGCGCGTGCGCTCCTGGTTGCCGCCGAGCTGATCGAGCGCCGGACGCTGTCCGGGCCGCTCGCCGAGCGCTACGCGGGCTGGGACGGCCCGCTCGGGGCGGCGATCCTCGAAGGTCACGAGACGCTCGCGACGCTCGAGGCGAAGGTGGCGTCCGGCGAGATCGATCCCAAGCCGGTGTCCGGTCGGCAGGAGCAGCTCGAGAGCGCCGTGAACCAGGTGATCTGGACGACCGATCAAGCCGCCCGGGGATAGCCGCGAACAGTCACGAACGAGGACTGCGTTCGTCGCGCCTGGGCGTCCGGGCGCGAGAGCCGTCCCTTTGGCGCCCGCAACCGCGTTCGTCGCGGCTGGGCGTCCAGGCGAAGGCGTCGCCGAGCACGTGAGCGAGCGCACTGCCGGTGCGTGAGCGAGCGCGCGGAGGCGGCAACGCACGCCTGGGCGTCCAGGCGCGACAGCCATCTCCTGTCAACCCGCAACCCCGTTCGTCGCGGATGGGCGTCCAGGCGAAGGCGCCGCCGAGCACGTGAGCGAGCGCACTGCCGGTGCGTGAGCGAGCGCGCGGAGGCGGCAACGGACGCCTGGGCGTCCAGGCGCGACAGCCGTGTTGACCGCCACTCCCCCTATCCGTGGAGCTGGGCGATCTCCTCGCTGGTGACCTTCTCGAGCGGCTTGCCCATGATGATCATGGCCAACACCTCGTCCGTGGTCACTTCGTCCTTGTTCACGATGCCCACGATTCGGCCGTGGTACATCACGGCGATCCGGTCGGACAGGTCGTACACGTCGTGGATGTCGTGGCTGATCAGGAAGATCCCGATCCCCTCGCTCTTGAGCTGGCGGATCAGGGCCCGGACCTGCTCGGTCTCGGCCGGTCCGAGCGCGGCGGTCGGTTCGTCCATGATCAGGATCCGGGCATTGAAGTGGACCGCCCGGGCGATGGCCACCGACTGGCGCTGGCCACCCGACAGCGACATCACCGCGGTCTTGAAGTTCTTGAAGTTCGGATTGAGGCGGCCCATCACCTTGCGGGTCGCCGATTCCATCGCCGCGTCGTCGAGCGTCCCCGTCCGGTCCGTCAGCTCCCGCCCGAGGAACATGTTGCCCGGCGCGTCGATGTTGTCGGCCAGCGCGAGTGTCTGGTAGATGGTCTCGATGCCGTAGGTCTTCGCGTCGCGCGGGTTCGAGATGGTCGCCGGCTTGCCGTCGACCATGATCCCGCCAGAATCGGCGGGATGGGCGCCCGAAAGGACGCGCATGAGCGTGGACTTGCCGGCCCCGTTGCCGCCGACGAGACCGACGACCTCGCCCGCCCTGAGGTCGATCGTGACCTCGCGCACGGCGTGGACGCCACCGAACGCGACGTTGATGTCACGCATCTCGACGAGGGTCGGGCGGGGCGGCGCGAACGGCTGCGCGGGGGTTGCGTCCATCGCGGTCGGACTGCCCTCCATCGCGCTCATCGCGAGCCTCGGTTCCGGAAGTAGGTGTCGACGCCGACGGCCGCGACGAGCACGGCGCCGACGACGATGTCCTGGGTCGGCGAGTCGGCGCGCAGCAGGAGCATGCCCGAGCGGAGCGACTGCATGACCACCGCGCCGAGCACCGCCCCAGGGATGGTGCCGATGCCACCGGAGAACGAGGTGCCGCCGATGACCGCCGCCGAGAGGACGTCGAGCTCCGCCTGCGTCCCGAGGTTCGTCACGGCGGAGTTGAGCCGCGCGGTCTGGACCGCCGCGCTGAGCGCGGTGAGCATGCCCATGAGCACGAACGTGAGCGTGAGCGTCCGGCGGACGTTGATGCCGCCGAGCTCGGCCGCGTCGGGGTTGCCGCCGATCGAGAAGACATAGCGGCCGAATCGCCGGCGAGTCGCCATGTAGGTCATGACCAGCATGACGCCGAGCGCGATCAGCACCGGGTAGGCGATGCCGACCGGGATCACGAGGCCGCCCGGTGGCTCGGCGATGTTGTGGTCGATCGCGTACTGGTGCGCCAGCGCCTCCGGCCAGGCGTAGTTGTTCATGACCAAGATGGCGACGATCACGGCCCCGCAGCCGAACGCGCCGATGATCGCCTCCGCCCAGCGCGGACGCGGCTGGAAGCCGTACTTGAGGCGTCTGCGCCGCCCGTTCACGAGCGTATAGATGATGCCCGCAGACACGATCGCGCCGAGGATCCAGCTCGCGACGTCGCCCATCGATCCGGTCGCCGGGGCGCCACCGAGCATCTGGTAGTTCTTGTCCATCGGGGCCAGGGTCTGCCCCTGCGCGTAGCGGAAGATGAGGGCGCGCCAGACCAGCAGCCCGCCGAGCGTGACGATGAACGCCGGGACCCGGCCATAGGCGACGAGCACGCCCTGGAGCCCGCCGATGAGGGCGCCCAGGCCGATCCCGATCACGAGGGCGACCAGCCACGTGTACGGCTGGTCGAGCCCGAGACCGAGTGTCTTGGGGATCCACTCGACCTGGACCATGGCCATCGTGTAGCCGATGAACCCGAGCATCGAGCCGACGGACAGGTCGATGTTCCGGGACACGATGATGAGCACCATGCCGGTCGCCATGATCGCCGTCGAGGCGCTCTGGACCGACAGGTTGAACAGGTTCCGCGGTGTCAGGAAGAGGCCACCCGACATGACGTTGAAGCCGATCCAGATCAGGCCGAGCAGGCCGATCATGCCCAGCAGCCGCATGTCGATCTCGGTCGACCGCAGGAGGCCCCAGAGCGAGGGTCCGGACGGAGGGGATTCCTCGCGCGTTACCTTCTTGGGAACGCTGGAAGCCTCAGCCATCCCGATGTCCCTCGCTGGATGTGGATTGGATGGATGTGCTCTGCGCCACGGGAGGACCCGTGGCGCAGAGCGGTGCGACTCGGTCGGAGGGTGAGCCCCGACCTACCTAGCAGCCGTTGACGGAACCGGCGGTCACACCCTGGCAGAGCGTGGCCTTGTCGATCCAGCCCGCGCTGAGGACATCGTTCAGGTTGTCCTTGGTGATGGGGTTCGGCTTGAGCAGGATCGAGTTGACGTCGTTGCCACCCGGGGTCTTGAAGACGGCCGCGCCGCTGACCTTGTCGATCGTCGTGCCGCCGCACAGCTGTGCAGCGACGTCGCCGGCCGTCTTGCCGAGCAGCCGCGCGTCCTTCCAGACGTCGACGGTCTGCGTTCCCAGCGCGACCCGGTTGAGGGCGGCGGCGTCGCCGTCCTGGCCGGAGACCGGCACCTTGCCCGCGAGACCCTGGGCCTGAAGGGCGGCGATCGCGCCGCCGGCCATGCCGTCGTTCTCGACGAAGGCGATGTCGATCTTGTTGTTGTTCGCGGTCAGGAACTGTTCCATCTCGGTCTGGGCGTTCTTCGGATCCCAGTTGTCCGTGTACGTCTCACCGACATTCTTGAGCTTGTCGGTGCTCTGCCCGACGTCCGGGAGGCCGGCCTTGACCATGCCCGCGCGCAGGAAGTCGGCGTTCGCGTCGGCCTTGTTGCCCTTGATGACGACGAAGTTGCCGGAATCCTTGACCTTCAGGAGGGCCTCGGCCTGCATCTGCCCGACGAGGACGTTGTCGAACGTGATGTAGAAGGCCTTCGGATCCTCGATCAGGCGGTCATAGGCAATCACCGGGATGCCCTGGGCGATCGCTGCGGCGACCGACGGCTTGATGGCCGTGCCGTCCTGGGCCAGCACGATGATGACCTTGGCACCCTGCGAGATCAGGTTCTCGACATTGGTGGCCTGCGTCTCGGCCGACGACTTGGCGTCGTTCGAGATGTACTTGGCGCCGGCGGCGTCGAGGGCGGCCTTGATGGCGGGCTCGTCCCACTTGGCCCAGCGCTCTTCCTGGTAGTTGTTCCACGACACACCGACGGTGCATCCGGCGGCACTGCCGCCACCGCTGCTCGCAGTGCTCGGGGCGGCCGTTCCGCCGCTGCTCGAGCAGGCCGCGAACACCACCGCCGCGGCTCCGATCAACGCCGCAAATCTGCGATTTGCCATGCTCTCCATTCCTCCTCGTTGGGACCTGATCCCTCGCTCGGTTCCACGTGTCCCGCGCTAGGCTACCACCCTCCCAAGGCGGATTCCGCAACGGGACGTACGCTGCGCCGGCCGATCTGACCGGCTGCTGGCTGGCGCCCCGAGTGTTCACGCGCTCGGGACGTGGACCGCTGATTGGGGCCGCTCGCCGGGCACCGCGCGGTGCCGTGGCGAGAGGCGAAGCCGGACGCAGGACGGGCCTGATCCGGGCCGTTTTCGAAGGTACCTGTCATCCTAGGCGCTCGCCAGTTCCGCCCGGACGCCGCGGGGGCGCAATCGCGAGGCGGGGTCCGCGAGGAGCGGTTCGAAGGCAAGCTCGGCCGCGCCGAGCAACGGGGCGTCGACCCCGAGGCGGGCCGGCACGATGCGGATCAAGGCTCGTGGCCCCGGCAGGGTCCGGCGATCGAGCTCCGCCTCGAGCGCGCCGATGAGGAACGGATGGGCTCGCCCGAACAACCCGCCCAGGACGACCAGCCGCGGGTTGAGGACGTTGACCAGACCCGCCAGCCCGATTCCCAGCCAGCGCGCCAGCGCGTCGAAGGCCCCGAGGGCGACCGCCGAGCCGGCGCTGGCCTCCTCGAGGACGGCTTCGACTTCGTTCCAGCCGCCACCGGGTGGATGGCCAGCCAGGCGGAGCAGTGCCTCTTCGCCGACTTCCGTCTCCCAGCACCCGACGGACCCGCATTGGCAGGCGATGCCATCCGGGTTGACGGGAATGTGGCCAACCTCGCCACCGAACCCGGCCGTGCCCGTGAGTGGCCTGCCGTTCACGATCAGGCCGCCGCCCACACCAACCTCGCCGTGGACGTACAGGACGTCCTCAACACCGACCGCCACGCCCCGCCGGACCTCGGCGAGCGCGCCCAGGTCCGCATCGTTGGCGATCGAGATCGGCGCGACCGAGTTGAGGGCGCCGGCAAACCGGCTACCGAGCGGGACGTCGCGCCAGCCCAGGTTCGGTGCCGTCGAGACAAGGCCATCCGTGCGACGGACGACTCCGACGACCGCCACCCCGATCCCGATCAGGGAGTCGTTCCCCGATCCCGCACGAAGGTCGCCCGAAAGCTCCGCCAACTTGCCGACGATCTCATCGACCGACGAATGCCCGCGAGGCCGTTGCACGCGGACGAGGTCGAGGACCTCGCCGCCGAGCCCGACCAGGGCGACCGCGAGCGAATCGACGGCGATATCGATGGCCAGGACGACGGCGCTCTCGGGGTTGGGGCGAACCACCGGCGACGGGCGCCCGGGACCACCGAGCGGCGTGGCGCGGACCTCCGAGGCGAGACCCGCGTCGACGAACTCCCCGATCAGCCCGCGGATCGCGCTGCGGGTGAGTCCGGTGCGGGCAACGAGCTCGGATCGCGAGCGGGCTCCGCTGACATGCAGCTCGCGGACGATGGCGCTCAGGTTCGCTCGACGAACGGTTTCGCTCCGTTGTCCGACCGCGTAGAGCCGCATCGCCACCGGATTTGTGTTCCTCTCTTCTAAATGCCTGAGGTAGGCTCTTACAACGACGGTCCGAAGTCAAGCCGGCGCTTGGCTGGACGCGCGATACTGGGTCGATTCGCCTCACTGCCGTCCGTCCCGTCGTACTGGATGTGGCGTTCGTCGAGCCGACTGAAGGGGTTCGCATGCTCACACTCCGACCCAGGCGCCGACTCGCGCCCGTGGCCGTCCTGGCGGCGGCCGTGGTGCTCGTCACCGGCACCCTCGCCGTCACCCGTCCGTGGTCGAGCGGCCCGTCGTGTCCCGCCGTCGCGGAACATCCCGACTGGTCCGTCGCACGGCGCTGGGACGAGGCGCTGCTCGACGCCATCCGGCGCGCGCTGCCCAACCCGCCCGTCCACGCGCGAAACCTGTTCCACACGTCGGTGGCGATGTGGGACGCCTGGGCTGCCTACGACCCCGCGGCCACGGGCTATCTCGTCAACGAGAAGGCGCAGGCGTCGGACGTCCCGGCGGCGCGGGCCGAGGCGATCAGCTACGCCGCGTTCCGGGTGCTCAGCGCTCGCTACATCAAGGCCGTCGGGGGCGACCAGTCGCTCTCGGAGTTCGACGACGTGATGGACTCGCTGTGCTACCCGCTCGACGTCACGACGACCGAGGGCGACAGCCCTGCGGCGGTCGGCAACCGGATCGCCGCGGCGGTGCTCGCCTACGGCAAGACCGACGGCTCGAATGAGACCGGCGGCTACGCCTCGCCCGACTACCGGACCGTCAACCCGCCGCTCGTGGTGGCCAAGCCCGGCACGACCATGGCCGATCCCAATCGCTGGCAGCCGCTCCAGATCGAGCACATGATCTCGCAGAACGGGATCCCGGTGACCAATGGCGTCCAGCAAGCGGTGGGCCCGCACTGGGGTCACGTCAAGAGCTTCGCGATGCCCGACGGCGGCATCACGGGCGTGCCGATCGACCCGGGGCCGCCGCCGCGGCTCGGCGATCCGGCGACCGACCAGGTGTTCAAGGACCAGGCCGTCGAGGTGATCCGCGACAGCAGCCTGCTCGACCCCACCGATGGCGCGACGATCGACATCTCGCCGGGCGCCCGTGGCGGCAACTCGCTCGGGACCAACGACGGCACGGGCCACCCGGTCAACCCGGCGACCGGCCAGCCGTATCCGAGCGACGTCGTCAACCTCGGCGACTTCGCGCGGGTCATGGCCGAGTTCTGGGCTGACGGGCCCAAGTCAGAGACCCCGCCCGGCCACTGGAACGTGCTTGCCAACCTGGTCTCCGACGAGCTCTCCCCCGACCTGCAGATCGGCGGCACCGGTCCGGCCGTCGACCGGCTCCAGTGGGACGTCAAGCTCTACCTGGCGCTCAACGGCGCCGTCCACGACGCCGCGATCGCGGCCTGGGGCCTCAAGGGCGCCTACGACGGGACGCGTCCAATCTCGATGATCCGGTACATGGGCGGCCTGGGCCAGTCGAGCGACCCGAACGGTCCGTCCTACAACAAGGAGGGGCTTCCACTCGTGCCCGGTCTGATCGAGGTGATCAGCCCGGCGACCACCGCAGCGGGCCAGCGCCACGCCGCACTGGCCGGCCACGAGGGCGAGATCGCGATCCGCGCCTGGGCCGGCAACCCCAAGGACCCGAAGACCCAGATCGGCGGGGTGACCTGGATCCTCGCGGCCAACTGGGTGCCCTACCAGTTGCCGACGTTCGTGACGCCCGCGTTCCAGGGCTACATCTCCGGGCACAGTACGTTCAGCCGGGCGGGCGCGGAGGTGCTGACCGCGTTCACCGGCAGCGAGTTCTTCCCGGGCGGGATCAGCGGTTACACGATCAAGGCCGGCTCACTCAAGTTCGAGGCCGGACCGACGACCGACATCCGCCTCGAGTGGGCGACGTACTACGACGCCGCCGACCAGGCCGGGCAATCCCGGCTGTACGGCGGGATCCACGTGCAGGTCGACGACCTCACGGGCCGCCGGATCGGCGCCGAGTGCGGGAAGGCGGCCTGGGCCAAGGCACAGCAGTTGTACCGCGGGCAGGCGCCCGGATGAGCCCGGGGACCCGGAGGCGAGCCCTCGTCGCGGCAGCCGTGATCGTGTGCGCGACCGTCCTCGTCGTCGCGGGAATGGTCCTGGTCGTGCCGCGCGGACCGGCCGGGGCCATGGGTCCGGCCCGGTTCGTCGACGAGACGGCGACCGCCGGCGTGGACCAGACCTACGACGGAGGCCCGACCGCGTTCGTGGGTGGAGGTGTCGCCGTCTTCGACTGCAACGGCGACGGCCGGGACGAGCTGTATCTCGCCGGCGGGAGCCATCCTGCAGCCCTGTATCGCAACGACAGCCCGATCGGCGGCACGCTCCGGTTCAGCCAGCTCCGCGATCCGGCGACCGACCTGACCGGGGTCAACGGCGCCTACCCGCTCGACATCGACGGCGATGGAATCGTCGATTTGGCCGTCCTTCGGGTCGGCGGCGCCGACCTGCTGCGCGGCCTCGGCGACTGCCGCTTCGAGAACGCCGACCGCACGTGGGGCTTCGATGGCGGGCGCGGCTGGTCGACGGCGTTCAGCGCCACCTGGGAGGGTTCGGCCACGCTGCCGACGCTGGCGCTCGGGAACTACGTCCGACTCGACACGACGGGTCAGCCCGGGGATTCCTGCTCCGACAACGCCCTCTACCGGCCGGACGCCGGTGGGCTGGGCTACGCCACCCCGGCCGCGCTGAGCCCGGGCTACTGCACCCTGTCCATGCTGTTCAGCGACTGGGATCGGTCAGGCCGGCGCGACCTGCGGGTCACCAACGACCGGCACTACTACGTCGACGGCGAGGACCAGCTGTGGCGGGTCGCCCCGGGCGAGACGCCGCGGCTCTACACCCAGGACGACGGCTGGGTGGCGATGCAGATCTGGGGCATGGGCATCGCCAGCTACGACCTGACCGGCGACGGCTATCCGGAGGTGTTCCTCACCAGCCAGGGCGACAATCGGCTCCAGACGCTGGCGGCCGGGCCGAGCCAGCCGACGTACCGCGACATCGCGCTCAAGCGCGGCGTGACCGCGGCCCAGCCGTTCACCGGCGGCGACGTGCTCCCGTCGACCGCCTGGCACCCCGAGTTCGAGGACGTCAACAACGACGGCTACATGGACCTGTTCATCTCCAAGGGCAACGTCAGCGCGATGCCCGACTACGCGGCCCGCGACCCGAGCAACCTGCTCCTTGGCCAGCCCGACGGCACCTTCACCGAGGCCGCCGGCGCGGCCGGCACCGTCACCTTCGCCCGCGGCCGCGGCGCGGCGCTCGCCGACCTCAACCTCGACGGCCTGCTCGACCTCGTGCAGGTTAACCTGGGCGCCCCGGTGATGCTCTGGCGGAACGTCGGCTCGGGCGACTCAGCCGGTCCCGGCCCGATGGGCGGCTGGCTCGCCCTTCGCGTCCATCAGCCAGCCCCCAACCGCGATGCCATCGGCGGTTGGCTCGAGGTGCGCGTCGGCGACACGACGACGCGACGCGAGCTGACGGTCGGTGGCGGGCACATCGGCGGACAGCTTGGCTGGATCCACGTCGGGCTCGGCTCGGCGACCGCCGCCGACGTCCGCGTGCAGTGGCCCGACGGCGAAGTCGGGCCGTGGATCCGCGTGCCCGCGAACGAGTTCGCCGACATCGAACGCGGCGCCGCCGAGGCACAAGCGTGGCAGCCTCCGGCCAACTGACCACCCTCCCAGACTGACCGGAAAGGACGGCGCGAATGCCAACCGCGCGACTGGAGCGGATCGACCTCCCCGAGTTCGGCATGCCCGACGTCGGCCCGGAGCTCCCGGACGCGATCTACCCCGCCCGCATCGCGCGGCTCCGCCAGCGAATCGGGGGACGAGGGTACGACCGGCTGGTCGTGTACAGCGATCGCGAGCACAGCGCCAATCTCGCGTACCTGACCGGGTTCGACCCTCGGTTCGAGGAGGCGATGCTCGTCCTCGGCCCGTCGGAGGACCCGGCGATCCTGGTCGGCAACGAGTGCTACGGGATGGCCGGTACGGCGCCCGTGAGGATGCGCCGCCACCGTTTCCAGGACTTCAGCCTGCCGAGCCAGCCGCGCGACCGCTCCCGTCCCCTCGCCGAGATCCTGGGCGATGAGGGAATCGGCCGCGGGAGCCGCGTCGGCGTCGTCGGCTGGAAGACCTACGCCGGCGCCGAGCGAATCGACGTCCCCGCCTACATCGTCGACGAGCTGCGCGGCCTGGTCGGGCCGGCCGGCTCGGTCGAAAACGCGACCGGTCTGTTGATCGACCCCGGGGATGGGCTCCGGGTGATCAACGAGCTCGAGCAGCTGGCGGTCTTCGAATACGCTGCCTGCCAGACGTCGCAGGGCATCCGCCGGCTGCTGGCCGGGCTGCGGCCGGGCATGACCGAACGCGAAGCCGTCCGGCTGCTCGGCTGGAACGGGATGCCGCTTTCCTGCCATTTGATGCTGACCGCCGGGCCACGGGCAACGCTCGGGCTGCTCAGCCCCGGCGACCGGCCGATCGAGCGCGGCGATCGCTTCACCGTCGCGTTCGGGATCTGGGGCGCGCTCAACTGCCGGGCGGGATTCGTGGTCGAGGACGCGGCGGAGCTGCCGGAGCCGATTCGCGACTACGTCCATCGGCTCGTCGGACCGTACTTCGAGGCCGTCGCCGAGTGGTACGGCGCGCTGCGGGTGGGGCAGACCGGCGGCGCGCTCCACGAGATCGTCGATCGGCGGCTGGGCGACCCCTTCTTCGGGATCTTCCTCAATCCGGGCCACCAGCTCCATCTCGACGAATGGGTCAACTCGCCGATCTCGGCGGGTTCCACGATCGAGCTGCGTTCCGGGATGGTCTTTCAGGCCGACATCATCCCGGCGAGCGGGACGGACTACTTCACGACGAACATCGAGGACGGCCTCGCGCTGGCCGACCGGCCGCTCCGCGACGCGTTCGCGGCGGGCTACCCTGCGGCGTGGGATCGGATCCAGGCCCGCCGCCGGTTCATGGCCGAGGAGCTCGGGATCGTCCTCCATCCGGACGTCCTGCCGTTCTCGAACCTCCCGGCCTATCTGCCGCCGTTCCTCCTTCGGCCGGACCGGGCGATGACCCTGGCGTCCGGGAAATCGTGACAGGCCCT
>JACQEF010000129.1 GCA_016200745.1 Chloroflexota bacterium
TCCTCGAGGGCCGGGTCCAGGCCCTCGAGGCGCGGCTCCGCTCGGCGGTCATCGTCGACGCGCCGGCGGCCGGATCCCGGGTGGGTCTCGGATCGAAGGTCACCGTGGAGCATGCCGGCGAGACCGCCACCTACACCATCGTGGGGGCGTCCGAGTCGCATCCGGCGTCCGGACGGATCTCGTCGTCCTCGCCCGTCGGGCGGGCGCTCGTCGGCCATGACGTCGGCGACGAGGTGCTGGTGCGCACCCCGGCCGGAGAGCGCGCCTATCGGATCGTGTCGATCGACTGACCGACCGGGTGACGATCCGCGACAGAACCGTCGTCGTTCGTCGTCGCCGGTGCACTACCCTCTCGGGGATGAATCGCCCGATCGTCCTCGCGCGGCTGCTCGTGCGGGTCCTCGGTGTCGGGACCGTGGCGGTGATCGCGCTCGCCGCGCGGCTCTACGCGGTGGATGTCCTGCCGATCGACTTCGACGAGGACGACTACCTGCGGGCAGGACAGCAGTACGCCACCGGGCTCCAGACGGGCGATCTCGACGTCTTCCTGCGCGACAACTACCGGACCGAGCATCCCCCGCTGACCAAGATCGTGACGGGGATCGCCCTGGCGCCGCTCCCGGCAAGTGCAGAGGTCCCGGATCGCCCGACGACCGCCGGGCCGGCGGCGAGCCTGCCCCAGCCCCAGTTCACCGTCGCGCGCACGGTCCAGGCGGTCTTCGGAGCACTGACCGCCGCGCTGCTCGCGGTGCTCTCGCCCCTCGGCGCGTTCTGGCTCGCCATCCACACCTGGTCGATCAAGTACACGAGCCAGGTGATGCTCGAGGCCATCCCGGCCTTCTTCGCGCTCGCGGCGGTCATGGCCTACGCCTTCGCCGCGCGCGCCGGTCCGCGGGGTCGGCGGGTCGGACTCGTCGCGGCAGCCGCGGCCTTCGGGCTCGCCTGCGACGGGAAGTACCTGTACGGGGTCGCCGGCATCGCGATCGTGACCGACTGGCTGTGGCGGTCGAGACCGGAGCGCCTCCGCCATGCGGTGTCGCTGGCACGCTGGGTGGCCGGTCCCCTGGGCTGGCTGGTGCTGTCCTTCGTCGTGTTCCTCGTCGCCGACCCGTACCTGTGGCCGGATCCGGTCGGGCGGCTCTGGGCCTCGATCGCCTATCACGGCGGCTACGTGTCGAGCGACGCCGTCGCCTCGACGGGCTGGCCGTCGTGGCAACCGCTCGTGTGGCTGATGGGGTCGGTGCCGTTCCATCCCCCGGGAACGTTCCTCGTCGCGGTCGACCTTCCGATCACGATCCTGGCGGCTGTCGGCTTCCGGCAGCTCTGGGAGCGCCGGCGTGTCTTCGCACTGTGGCTCGTGGTCGCGCTGGTCTTCCTCGTCGTCTGGCCGACGAAATGGCCGCAGTACCTGCTCATCCTGTCCACGCCGCTGTCGCTCTCCGCCGCCTACGGTGCGCGGCTGGCGCTCGCCCCGTTCGGCCGGCGGGCGCGGAGACTGTGGCACGCCGTGCGCCGCCTGGCCCGGCGCGAAGCCGCCCCGGATGGCCGTCCGTGGCACGGTCTCCGCGGCACGCTCCGCGACGTCCGGATCGCGGCGCCCTGGCTGGCCCCGGGCCTGGTGGGGTTCCTGCTCCTGGCGCTGATCCCGCTCGCCTTCGAGCTGGCGATGTCGCTGACCGACCTGCGGCTCAACTCGCTGCGTGACGGGATCAACGGCGGCGTGGTCCGCGAGGCGGTCGGGGGCATTACCGGCCAGATCGGCGCGGTACCGTTCAACCTCGGCGCAAACTCGAAGACCGTCCACTACGTGGCCGGCGACCTGCTTGGCGCGTTCCAGAACGGGATCTGGCTCGGCGGCCAGACATCGGCCGCCTTCGGCGCGTTCTCGATCCTCTGGATGGTGGTGTCGGTCGGGTTGCAGGCGGCGCTCGGAATCGGGGTCGCGCTCGTGCTCGAACGCCCGGGCGTCCGGTTCGCCGGGCTGTGGCGGATCCTGTTCATCCTGCCGTGGGCGGTCCCTGAGGTCGTCGGCGCCATCGCCTGGCGGGATGTGTTCCAGCCCGACCGGGGGCTGCTCGCCCAGCTCCTCGGTCATCCCGTGGCGTGGCCGGACAGCCCGGATGCCGCCCTGCTGGTGCTGCTCGTGGCCGGCACCTGGATCGGCTGGCCGCTCTGGATGCTGGTCGCCACGGCCGGGCTGCGGACGATCCCGCGGGGCGTCACCGAGGCGGCCGCGATCGACGGCGCGGGACGGTTCCGGCTGTTCCGCGACGTCACGCTGCCGCTGTTGCTGCCGCTCCTCGGCGCGGCGTTCGTGATCCGCGGAATCGCCGCCTTCAACCAGTTCTACCTGTTCTACGTGTTCGGGCCACCTGACGCGACGACCACCCTTTCGACCTTCTCCTTCTACGTCTTCAACTCGACGAGCGGCGCTGGCCTCTACTCGGTCAGTGCGGCCATCAACATCCTCACGCTGGTGGCGCTCGGCGTCGTCGTCGTCTGGTTCCTCCGCTGGCGCTCCCGCGCCGAGCGGGTGGCATTCGTCTGAGGCGGGCGATGGGTCGGATCACGCTCCGTGGCCAGCTCGCCCGGCAGGGGTTCCTGCTGCTGGTGGGTGCCTTCGTGCTGCTGCCCGTCTGGGTGCTCATCCTGATGGCCACCGACGGCTCGGTCATCGGCTATCCGGACGGCTTCCATCCGATTCCGGTCCAGCCGACGCTCGACCGGTTCGCCCAGGCGCTCGCACGGCCGGACCACGACCTCGACTTCCTGGGGCTCCTGCGCAACAGCCTGTTCGTCGCGGGTTCGTCCGCAATCGCCTCGCTCGTGTTCGGGGCGACGATGGCCTACGCCTTCGCCCGGCTCCGGTTCCCCGGCAGCGGCGGCGGCCTGGTCGTCATCCTGCTGGGCGCGTTCCTGCCACCGATCGCGCTGGCCGTTCCGCTGTTTGTCATGTTCATCACGCTCGAACGCGCCGTGCCGGCGATCGCCGAGTTCGGCCTGCGCGATTCGACGCTGGCGCTCGCGATCCTGTACGCCTCGTTTGCGCTGCCGCTGTGCGTGTGGCTCATGCGCGCGGCCTTCCGGTCCGTCCCGCTCGAGCTCGAGGAGGCGGCCTTCGTCGATGGCGCGTCGCGGTTCACGGTCTTCCGCCGGATCACGCTGCCGCTGGCGATGCCGTCGATCCTGGTCGCCGCCCTCGTCGCGTTCCTGCTCGGCTACACGGAATTCGCGCTCGCCTGGCTGTTCATCGACTCCGAGCGGAACGTGACCCTGGCGATGGTCCTCACGGCGGCCCAGACGGGCTTCTTCACCTCGAACTGGAGCGGCACCGCGGCCCACGCGCTGCTCATGACCGTGCCGGTCGTCGTGATCTTCATCGTCCTCCAGCGAGCCCTGTTGCGGAACACGCTGGTGGCGGCGGACTGAGCGGCCCCGCTACTTCGCGGGCGGCTCCACGAGCGGGGCCCGGAGGCCGCAGCGACCTTCGGCCTCCGCGTCCTTGAGCACGTCGCCAAGCAGCCATCGCTCACCTCGCGCTCGTCCCACCAGTCAGCCCGGGCTGTCGGCGTCTCGGCGCCCCGGTACCCTGAGCGCTCACGAACACGGAGGAGACACGATGCCCAAGCACCTGCCCGGCCTGCCCGGCGCCGTCACGACGCTCCCGTTCAGCCCGGTCGTCGAAGCCAACGGCTTCGTCTTTCTGGCCGGCCAGGTCGGCGACGCCCCGGGCCGCGACGGCGCGGTGCCCGGCGGGATCGAGGCCGAGACCCGCCAGATGCTCGACAACGTTGGCCGGCTGCTGCACGCGGTCGGCCTGGACTACCGCGACGTGGTGAAGGCCACCGTCTACCTCCGCGACTTCGATGAATTCGCGGCGATGAACGCGGTCTATCGCGAGTACTTCCCGACGGAGCCGCCGACGCGCGCCACCGTCGGCGTCACCGCCCTGGCTCGCGATTTCCGGGTCGAGATCGAGGTGATCGCGACCCGCTGATCCGGGCCGGATCGGGCTACGGGGTTACGACCAGCTCGTCGATCGCCACGAGCTTGTGCCCGCGCGTCGACAGGACCTCGATGGCGAGGCTGTGGCGGCCGGGCGTCGTCCAGCTTCGGCTGTAGAGCAGCGCCCGCGGCCGGAATGACGACCGCCCGAGGTCGACCGTCCGGGCGATCGTGCCGTCGACCACGATCCTGGCCTTGCCGCGGGTCGGGCCGACCGGCCCGTACCAGGCGATCCGGCTGCCGGTGAACGTGATCGACGCCCGCGCCCCCGGGTTCGACGCGTAGCTGACGCGGCCGCCCGCGTAGCTTGCCGCCCGGGCGACGTGCCAGGTGCCGGAGTAGTCGATCGTGGAGCTGCGCTCCGAGTAGTGGCGGACCGCCTCGACCGACGGCTTGCCCGTCTCGACGCCACCGAAGATCGCCATGACCCGGGTGACGTACGCGCGTGCGGCGTGGGACCAGGCCGAGGTCCTGGAGGAACCGGTCAGCCACCAGTAGGAGACGCGCTCCCAGCTGCCGAGCCAGCGGTAGAGCTCCGCCATCTTCGCCCTGGCGACGCGCTCCTGGTTGCGCGGGGTCGGCCTGGCGTTCGGGTTGCCGAGGTAGCGACGCGCCCAGGCGCGCCAGTTGTCCGGCATGATCTGGTACCGGCCGTACGCCCCGCTCTTCCTGTTCAGGGCGGTGTGGTTGCCGTGCGACTCGACCTGGGCGACGGCCTGCATGAACCGGCTCAGCTGGGGTGGGTCGGAGGCCAGCGTACGTGCCGGGCCCGCGATGCTTCCGACGAGGATGCCCGTGAGGGCGACGACGAGGACCACCAACCGGCGGCCAGACGGGACTCGCAATGGAGCTCCTTCCTGCCAGGACGGCGCGGTGAGCGCGCCGACCGTGGGCTCGGTCGAAGCCGGGCAGGGAAACGGCACGAGGGCCGCGGCCTGGGCACACCGGCGGCGACGAGGGCTGCGAGGCCGGGCGGATCGTGGCACCCGGTCTGGGGTCGGTCAGGATACGCCGCCCGTCAACCCGGCGACAAGGGACGCGATGGTCCCTGGGGCGGGCGCGCGGCCCGGTCAGTCGCCCGCCATGCGCAGCAGGAACGCCGCCGAGCGGTCGAGGGCGTCCTCGAGGACTGGCTTGAGGGTGTGACCCAGGCGCGGGTAGGTCACCAGCTCGGCGCGCTCCAGCAGGCCCACGGACGTCCGCAGCAGCTCGATCCCGGCGAATGGATCCGACTCGCCCGAAAGCAGCAGGACCGGGCAGCGGATGGCCGGCCAGTGCGAGACGCGGGCCGCGGTCCGCTCCGGCGATCCGGGCGGATGGAGCGGATAGCTGAACAGGACCAGGGCCAGGTAGGGCGCGTCCGGCTCCGCCGCGGCCAGGCTGGCGACGCGCCCGCCGTACGAATGGCCGCCGACCGCCACGTCCGGCGCGGAGGGGACCGCCAGATGGAACGACGGGATCGCGTCCTCCGCCTTGCGGCGGGGCAGGTCGATGGCCACGGCATCCACGCCACGACGACGCAGCCCGGCCACGAACGGCGCCATGCTGGTCGCCGATCCGCTCGCGCCATGGCCGAGGAAACACCGCAGGGTCACCGAGGCAGCGTACCCGGGATGGCCCCTTTGGCTGAATAGGCCATGGTTCCGTCGGGTCATGGCCGTGGACTGGATGCACCATGATGCTGGGTGGCCACCGCATCGAGGGCGTGCATGACACCGCGCATGGTCAGGCAGCATCGGGCTCCCGGGTTCCGGCGAACGGCCATCGTGGCGCTCGTCGGCGCCCTGGCCGGCGTCTCGCTCTCGGGCATCGCGGACCTGCCACGGGCCGTCCACGCCGAGGTTGCACCGCCCGCGGCCGGGTCCACGCCCTTGCCGCTCCCCGATTCGGTCACGTTCTACGGCCGCGGCTACGGCCACGGCGTCGGCATGTCCCAGTACGGGGCGCGCGGCCGGGCACTCGCCGGGCAGGACGCCCCGACCATCCTCGCCCACTACTACCAGGGCACCACGCTGGGCCAGATCGATCCCGCCACGCCGGTCCGCGTGCTGGTCCTCAGCCGCTGGATCGCCACCGACGCGCACCCGCTCGAGGTCACCGGGGCCATGGCGCCGTGGACGATCGACGGACTCGGCACCGCGTTCCCCCCGAATGCACGGGTCCGGCTCGCCTGGTCCACCGCGATGGCACCCGCCGGCTGGCGCCTGACCGTCGCCGCCCTCGACGGGAGCCTCGTGTTCGACGGACCGGCGCCGAGCGAGACCGAGCTCGTCATCCGCCCGGGTTCGATCGACGGACGGCTCCAGGTCGTCTCCAAGGCGACCCGCTACAACGTCTACCGAGGCAACCTCCGCCTCGTGCTGACCCCCGGCTCGTCACGGGTGTCGGTCGTCGACGAGCTGGCGCTCGACGCCTACCTCGGCGGCGTGGTGCCGGTCGAGATGCCCCCGGCGTGGCCCGCGGCCGCGCTCCAGGCGCAGTCGGTGGCCGCCCGCTCGTTCGCTGCTCGCCGGCTGCACCCGGCCACCTCGTTCTACGACATCCCGGACACGTCGGCCTCGCAGATCTACCGCGGCGTCCTGGCCGAGAAGCCGCAGACCA
>JACQEF010000132.1 GCA_016200745.1 Chloroflexota bacterium
CCGCGACGACGTGGTCGAGAAGCGGATGTTCGGCGGGCTCACGTTCATGATTGCTGGGCGGATGGCCTGCGGTGTCGTCCATGACGACCTGATGGTCCGCGTCGGGCCCGACGGCCACGACGAGGCGTTGACCGAGCCCGGCACCCGGCCGATGGACTTCACGGGCAAGCCGATACGGGGGATGGTCTATGTCGCCTCCGCGGCTGTCGCGACCGACGATGACCTCCTGCGCTGGGTCGATCGAGCCGTCCGCGTGGCGACGGCACAAGCCTCGTCGGCGGCGCGCACCGCGTAGCGCAGATCCTCGGCCTCGACGACGAAGCGTAGGAGTCGGCGATACGATCCCAACGAGGGATCAAATGCCAGATCTGCCGATCGGACACGTCACCTTCCTGTTCACTGACATTGAGGGGTCGACCAAGCTGCTCCAGCGGCTGGGCGACCGCTACGCAGCGGTCATCGGGGCTCACGGACACATCCTCCGTCAGGCGATCGCCCGCGGTCATGGCACCGAAGTCGGGACCGAGGGCGACGCGTTCTTCGCCGTGTTCCGGGCACCGACCGGGGCCCTGGAGGCCGCCGTTCATGCGCAGCGCGCGCTGGCCGAGCACCCATGGCCAGGGAGCATCTCCGTTCGGGTTCGAATGGGCACGCACACAGGATTGGCGGTGCTCGGCGGCGACGACTACATCGGGCTTGACATCCACGTCGCCGCCCGCATCGCTGCAGCGGCGCACGGGGGGCAGGTCCTGGTCTCGGAAGCGACGCGGCGTCTGGTCGAGGACGCCCTCCCGAACGGAGTCTCGCTGCGCGATCTGGGACGACACCGGCTGAAGGACATCGAACAGCCGATCCACCTGTGGGACGTGGTGATCGACGGCCTGCCGTCGGAGTTCCCCGCCCTTCGCAGCCTCGATGCCCGCCCCACGAACCTGCCCCAGCAGAGGACCTCCTTTGTCGGGCGCGAGCGCGAGGTGGCTGACGTCGCCGAACTGCTCCTACGGTCGAGGCTCATCACGCTCACTGGACCAGGAGGGACCGGCAAGACTCGGCTGGCCGTGAAGGTGGCCGCCGACCAGCTCGGTCGATTCCCCGACGGCGTGTTCTTCGTCGATCTCAGTCCGATCGTTGACCCGGCGCTGGTTCCGTCCGCTATCGCCCAGGCGCTCGTGGTCCGGGAGGAGCCCGGGCGTGACCTGCTGGATACGCTTGGCGACCACGTCCGGGACCGGCACCTGCTCCTGGTCCTGGACAATGCGGAACAGGTCATCGACAGCGGCCTCGCGGTGGCACGCCTCCTGGACTCCGGCCCTCGACTGGCAATCCTGGCAACGAGCCGCGTTCCCTTCCACATCTCGGGCGAACGGGAGTACCACGTCCCACCCATGTCCGTTCCGGATCCTGGGCAAGCGTCGGACCTCGATCTGATCAATCGCTCTGAGGCGGTAGCTCTGTTCACTGAGCGCGCCGCGGCCGTCCGGACGGGCTTCCACATCACCGCTGGAAACGCCGTCGCCGTGGCCGAAGTGACGGCTCGGCTCGACGGCCTTCCGCTGGCCATCGAGCTGGCGGCCAGCCGGCTGAACGTCCTTACTCCCCAGGCTCTGCTGAGCAGGTTGACGGAGCGTCTATCGCTGCTGACCGGCGGGGCCCGGGACGTTCCCGAGCGTCACCGGACGCTGCGCGGGACCATCGAGTGGAGCCACGACCTGCTCCGGCCAGACGAGCGCACGCTTTTCGCCCGCCTCTCCGTGTTCGCCGGCGGGTGGAACCTTGAATCCGCTGACGCCGTGTGTGGCCCCGGCTTGGAGCTGGACGTCCTGGAGGGATCGAGCGCTCTGGTGGATGCGAGCCTCCTCCGTCGCGTCGAGCTTGCGGAGAGCGAACCCAGGTTCACGATGCTGGAGACGATCCGGGAATACGCGATCGAGCTGCTGGCCCGGTCCGGCGAAGGACCGGAGCTCCGTCGTCGCCACGCCGAGCATTTCCGAGATCTGGCCGAACGGTACGACCCGGGCTTCTTCTTCCGGATCGGGGGTGCAGGACCGGAGCAAGGTGCGAGGGGGCTCCATCTCGATCGGGAGAGCGGCAACATTCGAGGCGCGTTGAGCTGGGCCGCAGATGGAGGCGATGTCGCCACCGGCCTGCGAACCGCTGGCGCGCTCAGCTGGTATTGGCAGCATCGGGGACACTTCGCGGACGGCCGGGGATGGCTGGAGCGACTGCTTTCGGTGCCCGGTGTGGAGATCGAGCCAGCCGTGCGAATCAGGGCCCTGCTGGCGATGGGTGACGCGGCGTTCTGGCAGGGAGACCGCGACGTCGCCAGGACCGCCTGGCAGGAAGCGGTCGACCTCGCCCGGGAGATCGAGGACCACTCGCTCCTCGCCTGGTCGCTGCTCGACCTCGCCGACATCCCGACATGGACGAAAGATTACGGGCGGGCCGAGGGGATGCTGAGGGAGAGCCTCGCTGCGGCGGAGGAGGCCGGCGACCGGATCCTGGCGTCTGAAGTCGGAGCGGTGCTGGGGCGGCTGGCCTACTTCCGTGGAGACTTCGCCGCGGCCGGCGAGCGATACCGGCAGGCCGTCGCTGCCCAGCGAGAGCTCGGCGCCGACCGTTTCCTGGCCATCAACGTGGGCCGGCTCGGCGACGTCGAAGTCGAGATGGGGGATTTCGACGCGGCAGAGAAGCACTATCACGAATCGCTGGCGTTGGTGAACGAGGCCGGGAATGTCGTGATCACCGCCATCATGCTCGTGTACCTGGCATGGCTCGCCAGCCGACGGTCCGACCCTCAGCGCGCGGCGCGCTTGCTCGGCGCGGTGAGCCGGATCTCGGACGAGATCGGCGGCGGGCCAACACGCGAGCGCATCCCGGTGTGGCCAGAAGCCGAAGACGAAGCCCGTCGAGCCTTGGGCAACCAGGAGTACGAAGCGATCCGCGCCGAAGGCTACGCGATGAACGTGGCGGAGGCTGTCGCATATGGCCTGCAGGAACAATCGCAACCGTGGGACGAGCGAAAAGGTCAGCCGGACGGGGAGGCGTCCGCTCGTTGATCCGCGAGGCTGAACCCGCCGAGATAGTTGCGCTTGCCCGTGAACGGGACTCCGGCGTCGATCAGGCCCTGATCCGTCGCTGCGGCCGTCGCGCTCGGCATACCGTAAACCTGCACGCTGACGGGCTCCATGAACGCCGATACGGTGGTCAGGTCCTCAGGCAGCAGACCCATCTGCTCGGCTATGACCGCCAGATGTCGCTCGAGGGTCATTCGCTCTGGAAACACGTGGACGTTCGTGATCTCGGTCCCGTCTTCGTTGCCGAAGGCGAAGAACGCGAGGACCCCCCGGTCATCGGTGCGGATGGCGTCGACCATCCGCGCGTAGAACCGCCGGTAGTCCTCGAACCTCCCGTCCTTGATCTTCCAGGTGCTCAGATAGACGATCGGCTCGCCCACAGCGGTACCTCGCTTCGCCGGTACTCTAGTCGCCGCGGCCCCTCCCGTCAGCGACATGGTCCTCGGCCCGGCTGTCCACCGCGCCACCTGGGCGGCTGCCACAGGCGATCGCTCGTCGGACAGAGCCCGACGGCACTATGCGATGGGGGCGTTGCCGGCTGAGCAGTTTCCCTACACACCCGTCGCAGGTGACCGACCTGGACCGGGCCGCCCTTGCGGCGAGTCGGGCCCGCAGGTGGAACATGCGCTGTCCGCGGACTCCTTCCATCCCCTCGTCGCAGGATGCTGCGTCTGAGACAATCGGCGAATGACAGTCGCGACCCCTCGGGAGCACGGGCCTCGCTTCCGCCGCTGAGATCGCCGATCCCAGCCGGTGGCTGATGGCGGAGCCCGGCTGATGCTCGCCCGGACCGAACCGGCCTGTCTCGTCATCGCCGACATCGCGGGGTACAGCGGCTACCTGGCCGGAGTGGAGCTCGACCACGCTCAGGACATCCTGGCGGAATCCTAGAGATGGCCCCGGCGTGGGAGGCGTCTTCGACGCGGCCAACGGACGTACCTCCGTGGCAGCGCCGCAGCGGATCCCGTCGATCCCGATGACACCCGCGTTCGACGTCGCCCAGCGGATGTTAGGCCCCACCGGGTTCGCATAGGCACGCGCCGGACGGGCAGCTCATTTCGTTCCGTGTGACGAGTTCGCCGACCTCCCGGAGGTCGATCGACCTATCATCGTCCCCGAAGCTGCGGAGGAACGAATGGCTGACCCCTTCGACGAGCTCCGCGTTGCCGGGCTGTTGCTGGCCGGAGGCGGTGTCCTCCTCGTGCTCCTGGTCGGTCCGACGGCGTTCGTGTCTTCGGCGATCTGGAACGGACCGCAGGCAGTCTCGCTGCACCTGATCAGCGAACACAGGCTCATCTGGCGCGTGGCCAACATCGGCTTCGCCCTCGCGACGATCGCGACAGCGGCGGGGCTGTTCCTGATGCCGGGACTCGTGGGCGACCGCGGCGCCTCGATGGCCTGGATGTCGGCCGTCGTATTCATCCTGGCGGCCGTGCCTTGGCTCCTGATCCTCGCGATCCGTCTGGCCGTCACGCCGGGCGTCGCCGACGCCTTCGTCGCTGACGGCACGGTCGATCCGGCCTTCGCCCCGCTCGACCGGTTGTTCGGAGCGCTCTTCCCCGCCTTCATCCTGATCGCCTCGGGTGCCATCGCGGCCCTTGGCGCCGCCATCGTCGGCGGAGGCTCGCTCGGCGCCCCGCTCGGCTGGGCGTGCCTCGTGGCAGGCGTGGCCATCGGCGGCAGTTACGTGGTCATCGGCGACACACTGCCCGCCTTCGTCTACCTCCCCACCGCCGCGGTGGGCATCGAGTTGCTCCTTTCCGGCCGCTGACCTACGTCCTCGAAGTCACGACCCGGTTCAAGGCGGAAGGCGCCACTTCCGGGTGCGGGAGGCAGGGCCCGGGGTCGGGAGACCGCCTCGGACGAGTTCAGGCTCCCGGCAGGCCGGCACAGCACGCGCAGACGCCTTCCGCCGAGCCCACCACCGCTTCGGCCGCCCCGCAACAGGGAGTGGCGCCGATCACCGTCAGCTCGCGGCGCGGCGAGCGGAGGTGACGTTCGAGGCTGGCAAGTCTGGCTTCGAGGGCGTGGAGGCCGGCGATCCGGTCAGCGACTTCCGCGCGCCGCTCGGCGATAAGCCTCGGCAGCTCGTCGGTCGTGTCCGCGCAATGACCCGAGTGGCACCAGGACGCGATGCGAGCCGCATCGTCGAGCGGCAGGTCCAGGCGGCGCAGGTCGATCAGAAGGCGAAGGTGCTCGGCATCGGCTTCGCCATACTGCCGGTAGTCGTTCTCCTGCCGTGTCGGCCGCGGGAGCCAGCCCGATCGCTCGTAGAACCGGACCGTGTCCGTCGAAACCCCTACCCGTTGCGCGAGCTCCCCGATCCGCATGTGTGGAGCAAACCTTGGAGCGCTTCGAATGTCAACCCTCCGCGTCGCAGGGCGTCATGGGATCCCGCGTGGGTCTGGGCGATGCGTCGGTCGAAGGCGCCGGCCGGCAGGCCAAACGAGGCCGCGAGCGAACGGTTGGCGCCGACGAACGCGGGCACACCGCCCGGGAGCAATCCGTGGGTCGGGCGCGATCCCGCCTCAGAGCACCTCGCTCAGCTCATAGGTGTTGCCCTCGCTGTCTTTGAACCAGGCTGCCTTGGCCGTCCCGAAGTCGGCCAGCCCGTCGACCGTCTTCATCTCACCGAAGTCGTAGTCCTCGAAGACCACACCGCGTCCACGCAGGTCGGCCATGACAGCTTCGATGCCGCTCACGGTCCAGCCGAGCACCACGTCGTCTCCTCTCTAGGAGGCAGTGGCGACGGGAGCCGCGCGCATCTCGACGTTCGCCTTGAGACGTTGCAGCTCGCGCTCTGGTCCGGTCTTGCCCTCCATCGCGATCAAAGGCGTGAGCAATCGCCAAAGGCCGTGCGGTTGGATCGCGGCGCCGTACCTCGCCCGCGTCGACGCCGGTCCGGCGGGCTCAAGGTCCAGGGCGACCTCGAGATCGAACGGGGCCCCTGTGATGGAGCGCCACACGATCCTCCGGCCGGGCACGGCCTCGGCGACCTGGAACTCGACGTCCCACTTGAATGGCCCAAGAGCCATGCGCTCGCGACCACGCGAGCCGACAGCCGACCCGTTGCCTTGCAGGAGCGAAGCGTCCGTGACGCTCATCCACTCCGGGTGGCGGACGATGTCAGCCGCGTACGCCCAGACATCCGCCGCTGGACGCTCGATCGTCTGCTCGATCTGGGACTTGATCATGCCGATGCCTCCCTCTGCTCGATGACCGGCAACGCGCCGCCAATAACGCTGGCAAGGCGCCCGAAGGCCGTCTCCTTGTCTCGCCGCACTGCCTCGATCGCCATTGCGTCGACCGGCGGTGTGCCCTGGTATTCCCAGCGCAGCCGGATCCGCGTCCCGCCATCCACCGGGGCGAGGTCCGCGGTCGCGGCCACCGGCCCGATCTCGGGCACGGCAAGGCGCCAGCCGACATGGTCGTAGGGCTGCCAGTCGACGATCTCCTCGAGCGTCGCCAGCCGCCCGGTCACGCACTGGGCGGTCGTCCCGACGCCACGCCTGCCACCGCTCAGCGTCTCCTCAATTGCGATCGGTCCTTCCCACAACGTTCGAAGCGCCGGCGCGGTGAGGTGGGCCCACACGACCGCCGGATCGGCCGCGAGCCTAGTCTCGAGATCGACGATGAGATCGGCGTCGCCGACGTCCAGACGACGGGCGCCACTCTCCGCCTGCCAGCGCGCCTCGAGGTCGAGGGTGAACGTCGAGACGCGGCCGAGGTGTTCGATCGATTCCTCGAATCCGGTCAGACCCAGTTCAGCGGAATCGAGGCCGAGGGCGGCGACCGCCTGGGCCGTGAAGAGCGCGAAGCCGTTGCCGTGGGCCGCGGCGGCACCCGCACCCTTGAGCAGTCGATGGGCGAGGATCACGTCGGATCCGGCGAGCTCGTCCCGCCCGGCGATCCGGCTCCGGACGTACGAGCCGTGGTGGACGAAGAGCTTGAGATCGAGTCGGGGCGCCAGCCGGCACGAGTTGCAGTCGCAGCTGGTCGCCTGGTCGATGCTCCGGAGGCGCCGTCGAAAGGCGAGGTACGACGCCTCG
>JACQEF010000133.1 GCA_016200745.1 Chloroflexota bacterium
CCTGGTCACGATCCGGACGGGCTTGGCGCTCGCTCCGCCGCTGTAGCGGATGGCATTGTCGAGCAGATTGGCGACGATTCGGCCGATCTCGCTCGGATCGGCCGATACGAGGAGGTCCTCGACCAGCGACAACCGGGCGCGGGGCAGCTCGGGGTGAGCGATGGCGAACGTCTCCGCGGCCTCCGAGACGACCACGGAGAGGTCGATCGGCCCCGGCCGGCGATTCGGGAGCTCCTCGCTTCGGGCCAGGATCAGCAGGTCGTTGGTGATGCGCGTCAGCCGCTCTGCCGAGCTGGCCACGATCGCGAGCGCCGCGCGCAGGTCGTCCTCCGAGGCGGGCGCCGACAGCGCGCTCTCGGCCGACGACCGCATGGCCGCCAGCGGCGTGCGCATCTCGTGCGACGCGTCCGCGACGAAGCGGCGCTGCCGCGCGTGCGCCTCGTCGATCGGCCGCAAGGTGCGCGCCGCGAGGATCCAGGCGGCAATCCCGACGAGCACGACGACGACGACGTTGCCGACGATCAGGGCGAGCCCGATGCGCTCCACGGTCGCCTGGTACGCCGCCTCCGCGAACGCCTCGGTGGTGAGCTCGGGGCCGATGTCGAAGGCCGGGGCGAGGATCGTCACGAAGCCGAGGTAGAAGGCGATGCTGAACACGCCGAGGACGAGGGCGAAGAGCGCGATGTACAGGACGGTCAGGCGAACTCGGGCCCGCCGGAACATCATCGCGGCGCCTTTGTCCGAAGTCGGTACCCGGTGCCCCTGACCGTCTCGATCAGGCCGTTCCGGCGGCCCTCGTCGACCTTCCGGCGAATTGACCGGATGTAGACTTCGACCACGTTCGATTCGGCGGCGAAGTCCGCATCCCACAGGGTGTCGATGAGCCGCTCCCGAGTGAACACCTGGTCCGGGTGGCGTGCCATCAGCTCGAGCAGGGCGAACTCGCGCGCGGTCAGGTGGATCGGGCGATCGCCACGCCAGACGTCGCGGGTCGCCGGGTCGAGCTCGAGGTCCTCGATCCGGATCCGCGGCTTCCGGTCCTCGAGGCGGCGCCGGCTGAGCGCCCGGATCCGTGCCTTCAGCTCTTCCATGCTGAACGGCTTGGCCAGGTAGTCGTCGGCCCCGCGGTCGAGCCCGGCGATCCGATCCTGAACGTCGTCGAGAGCGGTCAGCATCATGATCGATGCGGCCACGCCGGCGTCACGCAGCGCGGAGCACACCGCAAACCCGTCCATCCCGGGCAGCACCACGTCGAGCAGGACGAGGTCGAAGCGATACGTGTCGGCCCACTCGAGCGCCTGTCGGCCATCGCTCACGACGTCCACGGCGTGGCCGTCAGCCGCCAGCGCGCGCTTGACGGCCGTCGCGATCGCGGCCTCGTCCTCGACGATCAGGATCCGCACGCAGCGTCCTCCGAACCGGACGTCGACTCGACGTCGCGGGTCACGCGTTCGATCCTAATCCAGTCTGACCGCGGGCCTCGGCCATCGAGGCCGAACGCGACCGCGGGCGCGGGCCGACGATGGTCGAGGCGGGGTCCCGCGATCGCCGGAGCCAGCGCCCCAGCGACCGGCGAACGCGGCATGGCTGGCCCATTCGGCCTCGTCCGACAACTCGGCCAGGCCGGAGATGCCGCGTGGTCTCAGGACGGACGCCAGGATGAAGTCGGCCAGGTGCGGGTTCCTCGGGAGGAGTGGACCGTGGAGATACGTCCCGATCCTCAGGCCCGCGAGACCCGACTCGCCGGGCAGCGCGATGACCCCTTCGCCGCCGTCGACCCCGTTGTTGCCGTGTCCTCGATCGACCTGTGCCAGCACCCGCACGCGAGCGCCCAGCGTGGTCCGACCGCCGTGGTTCTCGAACCCGACGATCGTCTGCTCCTGCCCTGCGAAGCCTGCGGCCGCTGCCGACGCCCGGCCGATGGCCGCGATCGGCGAACCGTCCTCGAGTCTCGCCACGACGCCGCCGACCATCCGTTGCGTCGACTCCGGGGCATCCGTCGAGACGTCGAACAATCCTGGGCCTGACAGCGAGCCGGCCAACGACGATCGGAACTGGTAGCCCAGGTTCTGGAAGCCGCCGCACACGGCGAGGAGCGCCGCGCCGTCGAAGACCGCCCTGGCGAGCGAGCCCTCCATCCGGGCGAGGGCCCGAGCCACACCGACCTGCAGGCGATCGGGACCGCCGCCGATGAAGATGATGTCGGCTCGGATCGGTCGACCGGCCGCGGAGGCCTCGATCGCCTCGACCTCCACTGCGAAGCCTCGCCAGCGCGCACGGTTGGTGAGGGTGGCGACGTTTCCCCGATCGCCATACAGGTTGAGCAACTCCGGGAACAGATGGACGATCCGGATCGGCTCGCGACCATTCGGGCGGCTCAACGGGGATGGTCCTGCAGCAGGCCTCTCCCGACGAGGCCGCGTCGAAGTCCCATCAGCGCGGTGTAGGTGGCCACGACCAGGACTGTCTCGCCGGCAGGGATCGCGGCGAGGATCGCCTCGAGTGCCTCCCCCGGCTCCTCGCTCGCGCTCACGAGGCCGCGCGGGAAGCCCTGGGTTCCGTCCTGCCCGCCGTATTTGACCCGCAGCAGGAAGTCCGTCGCTCGGTCCCCCGTGACGGCGAATGGACGGCCGTCGAGCAACGGCGAGACATCCACGTCCCAGAACCACGAGACGTCCTGTCCGTCGGCAAAGGCGTCGTTGACCGCGAAGAGGACGGCGGCCACGTTCGACTCCAGCCCGATCCGGGTCAGCTCCGCGAGGCTGGCCGGGTTCTTGCCGAGGGCGAGCACGATCCGGCGTCCATCGATCCGGAGGTCCTCGAACCGGCCGAAGGCGGGACTTGCCTCCGCGAGGGCGTCGATGGCCCGATCGGCCGGGACGCCGACCGACATCGCGGCGGCGACGGCCGCGGCGGCGTTGTAGGCGTTGGACATCCCGGGCAGGCCGATCTCGACCGATCGTTCCCCACCTGACCGGGGCGTCCGAAACGCCAGCGTCTGCCCGTCGATCCCGCGGCTCGCGACGATCCTGACCCCGACCGCAGGTTCGGATCGTCGGAACCCGCAGCCGGCGCAGGCGAACCCGCCAAGGTGACCGACGCTCGTCCAGCTGCGATCGAGCCTCGCATCGCACCGAGGGCAGCTCGGGACATCGAGCGTCAGGGAGACGTCGGGCGCGATGGCCGGCGGCGCGCTGAGACCGTAGGCGATCGAGGGTCCGACGCGATCCGCGACGAGCCGTGCCAGACGCGGGTCGTCGCCGCAGGAGATGACCGCGGAGGTCGCCGGCAGCGCGCCCAGGAGCGCCTCCCATCGATGGACCAGCGCATCGGTCTCGCCGAAACGGTCGAGCTGGTCGCGGAAGAGGTTCAGCAGGACCAGCTGCGAGACGTGGACATTGCCGGCCACGGTGCCGAGGGCCGCCTCGTCAACCTCGAACACGCCGACCGCACCGGGGCGGGCGAGCCGGCCGTCGAGACCGGCGTCTGCCACGAGGGCGGCCGTCACGCCTTGCTCGAGATTGGCACCCGAGCGGTTGGCGACGACCTCCCAACCGCAGCGCTCCAGGATCTGGACGAGCAGATGGCTGGTGGTGGTCTTGCCGTTCGTTCCTGAGATGAGCACGATCGGCCCAAGGTCCCGCGCGATCCTGGCGGCGACGTCGGGAGCGATGCGCGAAGCGGCCATTCCGGGGAGCGCTGTGCCGCCGTGCCCGGTGTGACGTGAAACCGTGGACACGGCGCGCGCGGCCGCAACCGCGAGTCTGTACCGACCTGGCCACATCCCGTGTCGACCTCGCTCTCTGCGTGGCGGCATCGCGCCCGCGGCGGGGGCGCGGCGTGTGTCGATCGACTTGCCGAGCACGCCCTTTCCACCCCGAGCCTGGCGGGTCGACATGAATGTGAGGTGAAGCCCGCGAGGTGCCGCGACCGACGGTGGCGCGATCCTGGGAGCGCTAGACTCATCTCGCGAGGGCGTCGTTCCGACCCCTCCGACCGGAGGAACAGATGGACCCGATTCTGATCATCATCCTCGCGATCATCGTCATCGCGGTCGTCGTCGTGATCGCGATCTACAACGGCTTGATCCAGAGGCGCCTGCGCATCGACGAGGCGTTCGCCCAGATCGAAGTGCAGCTCAAGCGCCGACACGATCTGATCCCGAACCTGGTGAACGCGGTCAAGGGCTACATGGGGTTCGAACAG
>JACQEF010000139.1 GCA_016200745.1 Chloroflexota bacterium
CTCGCGGGCATCGCCCTCGGCGAGCAGCTCGGGGGTCAGCCGCGTGTCGATGACGGCCACGAGGCCCTGGTCGTGCGCGACAGCCGTCCCCGGTTTGGGCGACGCCTGGAGCTCGACCTCGTCGGCGGCGAGCGTCACGCCGGCGAGCTCGACCGACCCGTCGGCCAGCAGTGCGAACCGCCCGTCGCGAGCGGCGGCCATCACCTCGGGGATCTTCGCCCCGAGCCGCTTTCCGACACGTGGCAGGAGCACCTTGACCCGGCGCTCGACGAGCTCTGATTCGTCGCCGATCAGCTCGATGGCCTTGACGTTGACCTCGTCGGCGACGAGCGACAGCAGCGCCTCCTGCTCGGCCAGCTCGCCACCGGGCAGCGCCAGCCACAGCCTGGCGATGGGCTGCCGGGTCCGGAGGGCGGCCTGCGCGCGGAGCGTCCGCACGAGCTCGACCGCCCGCAGCGCGACCGCCATCGAGGCTTCGAGCGATTCGTCCCGGTCGCCGGCGGCCGGCGTGGGATACGAGGTCAGGTGGACGCTCTCGGGGGCCCGTCCGTCCGTGTCCCGATCGACCAGGTTCTGGTACATCGCCTCGGACAGGAACGGAAGGATCGGCGCCACGATCCGGGCGACCGTCAGCAGGGTCGAGTGCAGCGTGGCGAACGCGCTCGCTGCATCCCGCCCGCCGTCACGGACGAACCGCTTCCGGGAGCGTCGCAGGTACCAGGTCGACAGCTCGTCGATCAGCCGGGCGATCGACCGGGTCGCCGCCAGGGCGTCGAAGTCGGCGAGACGCCGGTCGACCTCGGCGGCGGTGGCAGTCGTCCGCGACACGATCCAGCGGTCGAGTGCCGGTCGCTCCGCAGGGGGCGGCGTCGGGCCGGTCGCGGCCGTCGCGGGCGACCACTCGGCGAGGCGTGCGTACGTGACGAAGAAGGCGTACACGTTCGACGGAGGACCGTGCCCATCGCCAGCATCGAGTAGAACCAGTTGCGGAACTGCCCAGGAAAGCTCTCGGTGATGAAGTCGGCCGGGTACCACCGCGCCCAGTACTCGGGGTCTTCGCGGAAATGGAGCGTCGAGAAGGGCACGATCCCGGCGTCCAGCCAGGGATTGCCCACGTCGGCGATGCGCGACACCGGCTGCCCGCACGACGCGCAGGCGATCGTCACCGCGTCCACGTACGGCCGATGCGGCGTGTGGCCCTCGAGGACGTCCCAGCCCCCGACGGCTCGCTCGCGGAGCTCGTCGCGTCCGCCGACGACGTCGAACCGGCCGCAGGCGCGGCAGTCGTAGATCGGCAGCGCCAGGCCCCAATAGCGCTTCTTGCTGATCATCCAGTCGCGCATGTTGATCAGCCAGTCGAGCTCGCGCTCGTAGCCGAAGCCGGGGATCCACCGGATCTGGTCGACCACGTCCATGATCTGGTAGCGGAGGCTGGCGTCGACCTCCTCGCGCGTCAGCTCGGAGCGCGGCTTGTCGTAGACCGGACCCATGCTGATGAACCACTCGTCGACCAGGCGGAACACCAGCGGCGTGTTGCAGCGCCAGCAGTGCGGGTAGCGGTGGCGGTACGGCTCGAGACGGTAGAACCGGCCTTCGTGCCTGAGATGCTCCACGATCGGTTCGGCGACGTCGCGCACGTCGCGCCCCGTGAGCGACCCGAACCCGGCGACCACGATCCCGCTCTCGTCGAGCGGCGCGATGACCGGCAGCCCGAGCTCGCGACCGAGCTGGAAGTCCTCGGCGCCACAGCCCGGCGCGACGTGGACGATCCCGGTGCCCTCGTCCTCGCCGACCTCGGACCAGGCCACGACCCGGTGGCGGTAATCCTTCGCCGCGAACGCCGACCTGACCGCCGGCAGCTCGTCGTATGGCCCCTCGTAATGCCAGCCGACCAGGCCCGCCCCCGGCCGCTCCTCGAGGACCTCGAACGGGCCTTCGAGCGCCGTCCTGAGCGTGCCCTTGGCGAGCCAGAAGGTCCGGTCACCCTGGCGCACCCGCACATAGGCGAGGTCGCCGCCGACCGCCGCGGCGACGTTCGAGGTCAGGGTCCACGGAGTCGTCGTCCAGACCAGCAGCGACTCGCCGGGTCGCTCCACGATCGGGAAGAGCACTGTCAGCCCCGGGTCCTCCCGCTCGGCGTAGCCCTCGTTCATCTCCATCTCGGAGAGACCGGTCCCGCAACGGGCGCACCAGGGCATGGTGTCGTGGCCCTTGTAGATCCACCCGCGGCGGTGGCACTCGGCCAGGAAGCCCCAGATCAGGTCGTTGTTCTCGTTGCTGAAGGTGAAATAGCTGCCGCCCACGTCGGGCATCCCGAGCCGGCCGACCAGCATCTCGGCGGTATCGCGGACCGGACCGTCCACGCCGTGGATGGTCGCCGGCTGGGCCGGATTGTCGGCCAGCATGTCGCGCAGCCGGCGGAGCTCCTCGGGATCGTTCCAGTCCATCCACATGCCGAGCCGGATCGACTGCTCGGTCTGGCGGGCCGCGTAGGTCAGCACGCGCTGCTTGCACAGCGACACGAACTCGGCGATGCCGTACGCCTCGATGTCGCGCTTGCTGGTGAATCCCAGGTCGCGCTCGACGTTGACCTCGACCCACAGGCCCTGGCAGTCGAACCCGTTCTGCCACCGCTGGTTCTCGCCGAGCATGGCGTGGTAGCGCTGGAAGACGTCCTTGTACGTCCGGCCCCAGGCGTGGTGGACGCCCATCGGGTTGTTCGCGGTGATCGGCCCGTCGAGGAAGCTCCAGCGCGGGCCGGCCGCGTTCTGGGCGCGCAGACGGGCGAACGTCTGGCGCTCGCGCCACATGGCGAGGATCTCGTGCTCCTGGGCGACCAGGTCCGGCTTCGCGTTGACGGGCTGGAACATTCGGCCTCGAGACTGGACGGGTACGGTCGCGCCGCCTGCACCCCGGGCGCGGGCGTCTGGAATCGGCGGCCCGAGTATCCTACCCGCGATGCACGACCCGCAGGATGCGCGACCGCGCGCACGGTCCCCCTTCGCGGCGGCATTCCTCTCGCTCCTCTTCCCGGGACTCGGCCACCTGTACGCCGGCGCGCCCAGCCGCGCCCTGGCCTTCGCGGCCGCGCCAGTCCTGCTGATCGCGCTGCTCGCCGGGATCGTGCTGCGGCTCGACCGCATCGAGCTGGTCGGGCTCGCGCTCAACCCGTTCCTGCTGAGCTCCGTCTTCGTCGCCAACCTGATCGCCCTGCTCTACCGGCTCGTCGCGGTCATCGACGCCTACCGCGTCGCCGAGTTCATGAACGCGGTCCACGCGTCCGCGTGGTCGGAACCGCCGTCCCGAACGTGTCGATCCCGCCGTGGGACGGCAAGGAGCGGCTCAATGTCCTGCTCATCGGGACCGATCAGCGCCCGAAGGAGGGCACCTACAACACCGACACCCTGATCGTCGTGTCGATCGACCCGCAGAGCAAGCAGGTGGCGATGTTCAGCCTGCCGCGCGACACGGTCGACGTCCCGACGCCGCCGGGGCCGGCGCGCCAGGCCTACGGCCCGGTCTATCCGAAGAAGATCAACGCCTGGTTCACCTCGGTCCGCAACCGCGCCGACCTGTTCCCGGGCACCGACGTCACGCGCGGCTACAACGGGCTGAAGGCGATCATCGGCAACCTCTACGGGCTCGACATCAAGTACTTCGTGGAGGTCAACTTCGAGGGGTTCAAGGCGGTGGTCGACGCGCTCGGCGGCGTGACCATCAACGTCCAGGTCCCGGTCGTGGACGATCGCTATCCCGGCGACAGCGGCAACCTGGAGCGGATCTACATCCCGAGCGGGATCCAGCACATGGACGGCGCCCAGGCACTCCAGTACGCCCGCTCGCGGCACACGTCGTCCGACTTCGACCGCGGCGCCCGGCAGCAACGCGTCCTGCTCTCGCTCAGGGAACAGGCCGATCCGCAGGCGCTCATCCCCCGGCTACCGGAGCTCATCCAGGCGCTCAAGAAGGCGGTCAGGACGGACGTCCCGGTCGACCAGCTCGACAAGCTCCTCGGTCTCGCGTCCGAGGTCGACACCAAGGACATCCGTTCGTTCGTCTTCGCGCCACCCCTGTACGGACAGGAGAACCTGAACAGTCCGCGGGGCTACATCATCGAGCCGTACGTCGACAAGATCCGCGCCGCGGTGAGCACCGCGTTCACCGCCAATCCGGCCGACGAGGTCCTGCGCGAGAAGCTGGCCGAGGAGGCCGCAACCGTGTGGGTGCTCAACAGCACTGGCGGCGCGGACAGGGCGACCCAGCTGGCGGCCTATCTCGAGTACTACGGACTGGCTGCCTCGGCACCTCGGCAGAAGCCGTCCGGCGGCGTCCGCCCGAACACCACGATCGTGGTCTACAACGGGGCGTCCACGAAGCTGCAGGGCACGATCGCCTACCTCGAGCAGACGTTCGGCGTGACCGCCACGACCAAGACCGACAGCGCGATCCGGGCCGACGTCGTCGTCACGATCGGGACGGCCACCCCGGATCTGCAGCCACCGGTCGCGCCCTAGCGCCGGGGCGGCGGACCACCGGGGAACGATCCCCGGGGGCGCCGATCCCCGGGGGCGCCAGCCCGGCGACGATCCCTACTCGATCGGGGTCAGCCAGTGGCTGTACTGCGGCAGCCGGCCGCGCACGGCGTCGAAGTACCGGTCGCGCACCAGTCGCCCGATCGGGCCGATCTCGCCCGAGCCGACCGGGCGGTGGTCCACCTCGATGACCGGTGAGATCTGGACACCCGTCCCGCACAGGAAGACCTCGTCGGCGACGTACAGCTCGGAGCGGTCGATCGAGCGCTCCGCCACCGGGACCCCCTCGTTCGCCAGCAGCTCCATGAGCGCCTTGCGGGTGACCCCCTCGAGCAGGTCGTCGCTGACCGGCGGCGTGAGCGCGACGCCGTCTCGCACGATGAAGAGGTTGGCCGCCGACGCCTCGTTGACGTGGCCGCTGGCGGTGAGGACCACGGCTTCGTCGTAGCCGTTGAGCTCGGCCTCGGACTTCTGGAAGGCCATGTTGACGTACCCGCCCACGATCTTGCCGCGAGCCGGCAGGGCCTCGTCCGCGTTCCGTCGCCAGGACGACGTCATCAGCCGGGTGCCGGCATCGGTGTCGATGTAGTTCCCGAATGGCACGGCGATGATGTAGAGCTCGTTGTCCAGGTCGTGAAGGCGCACGCCGATCGCCCTGGTCGACTTGTAGAACGA
>JACQEF010000140.1 GCA_016200745.1 Chloroflexota bacterium
CCCTGATGCAGGCGGCGAGAGGCCAGGAGAGTACCGCTCTGACCACGGCTGAGCGAATCGTCATCCGCTAAAGCCCAGGAGACGTTGCTCTTGGCGCCCCGGACGGACGCCGGGGCACCCGAGGCAAAGCGCCCGATGCCCTCGCGTGGTACGCGGCGAGTTCAGGGTGCTCTGTGCCGCTCACGCCCCGGGCAGCGGCACCTCAGGCGCGGTAATCGAGGATCGGTTCCGGGAGGTTCATGCCGCCTGCGAGATCCACGCCGTGAACGCGCTGCACGTGGCCGCGGAACCACGCATCGAACGGGTCGTCCGAGGTGGCGACGCCATAGAGCGAGGCGGCCAGGTCGTCGGATTCCAGGAGCACGATGGCCAGGTCACCTGCCGGTGTCGGCTGGATCCAGGTCGCCTCCCTCGTAATGCGGTGGCGGGCACGCGACGCCCGATGTTCGGCCGCACGCTCGCCATGCCAGCAGGCCAGCATCTCGTCACGGTCGGCGTCCGTGGCTCCGGGCAGGAGGGGCAGGGCGAAGCAGATCGTCTGGCGCATGGGGTAGTCCTCGTGATCGTCGGTGCTGGCACCGGTGGGTGACGGCTGCGAGCATCTCCCAGCGCCGCCTCCCTGCCCATCCCCGCCAATCTGGGATCTTTCGTGCATCTGGGTGGACAGCGCCGCGACGAGCAGCCACGATCCCGCGATGGCACAGACGGACGCACAGCGGCTGGTCAGGGATGTGGAGCGGCTCGGCACGCTCGCCCTGCCGTACGCCGACCTGCACCGGGAGATCACCGACCGCGTGCGCCAGGTCATGCCCATCGACGCCGCATGCTGGCACGGCATCGACCCGTCCAACGTGCTGCTCACCACCGCTGACCCGGTTGAGCTGTTCGCCAACGGCTTCCTCACGCGGGAGACAGAGTCCGTCGCCGCCGGGGCCGTCGTGGCCAGCGAGTACCAACGCGACGACGTCAACACGTTCGCGTCCCTCGCCGGGCGCCGCCGGCCCTCGGCGATCCTGAGCGAGACGACGCGCGGGCGTCCCGAGCGGAGCGCCCGCTACAACGACTTCCTCGCCCCGTTTGGCCTGCCCCATGAGCTGCGGACCGCCCTCGTGACCCGAGGCCGGGCATGGGGTGGCGTCATCTTCCACCGGACCGGCACGACTGGCGACTTCCGGCCCGAGGACGCGGAGCTGATGGGCAGGCTGTCGCGCCCGATCGCCGAGGCGTTGCGTAACTCGGTCCGCTTCGACGCCGCGCGTCGGACCGGGCCAGGAGCCCCGGGTCTGGTCGTGCTCGACGCCGCCGACGAGATCGAGTTCCTGACCCCAGGCACCGACGAGCTCTTCGACCTGCTCCTGCATGCCGACCCGGTCGCGCGGAGCGTCCCGACATCGATCCTCTTCAGCGCGGCACAGACGCGCGCCGCCAGCCGCGCGGGACGTCGCCCCGAACCGCTGCACGTCCCAACGGCGGCGGGTTGGGTCACCCTCCACGGGTCGGTGCCCTCTGGGCCTCGCGACCGGGTCGCCGTTGTGATCCAGGCGACGCCCGAGGACCAGGCCGCCCCGCTGCGCCTCGAGGCGTTCGCGCTCAGCCCGCGCGAGCGGGAGGTCGCCGCCCTGATCGCCCAGGGCCTCGAAACGGCGGCGATCGCAGAGCGCCTGTTCATCTCACCCTGGACCGTCCAGGACCACTGCAAGGCGATCTTCGAGAAGACCGGCACGCGGTCCCGCGGTGAGCTTCGGGCGCTGGTGTTCTTCCAGGATCACCTGCCCGCCATCGTGGTGCGAACTCCGCTCGACGCCGGGGGTCACCTCGACGTCGAGGCGCCCAGCTGAGCCTGCGCACATGGGGGTGGGCCTTGACATCAGTTCCGCCCAGACCACGATCGAAGGTTGGGAGGGAACCTGGCGCCCCCGGACGGACGCAGGGGCACACGAGGCAAACCCGACGCACTCGCCTGGTACGCGACGGCCGACGGCCGCTAACGTCAGGTGGAGGACCGCTCGAGATGATCGAGGAAGGCCACCGCCGCCTTGATGTCCAGCCGCGCGCCGAGCTGCTCGAACGCCCTGAGCGCAGACCGCGCCTGACGGGCGGCATCGGCGCGGTCACCGATCGCCGCAGCGGCGCGTGCCCCTGACATTCGGCAGCGCGCAGCCTCGAACGGGGCGCCGACGGATCGCCATCGTGTTCCCGCGTCACGGAACCGCGCCATTGCCGCGGCGGGCTCTCCGTCAGCCAGCGCCACCGCGCCAAGACCCTCGTCCGCCGCGGCGGCGAGAGCCGGGCCGGGGAAGCGCGCAGCGATGTCCGCGAGCTCGATGCTCGACTGCTGTGCCCATTGCCTGTCACCATTGGCGAGCGCAATCTCGATGACGGCCGGCAGGAAGCGCGCCCGGGTCAATGGGTTCGCCCCCGCGCCCTCAATGGCCCTCGCCAAGGCCACTCGCGCACCGACGGTGTCCCGGGCGGCCAGGAGCGCCAGCGCAGGCCCCGGTCCGGGGGGAAGCCCGAACTCCGCCGCCCGATCGAACGCATCGCGCGCCGCTGCAAGGTCCCCTTGTCGCAGCCGTATGTTGCCGAGTGCGGTCAGCGCCAAGACCGTGTGGCCGAAGTCATAGGCCCGGGACTCGGCGGCGGCCGCCTCGGCCTCCTGAGCCCCACGCTCCCACTCGCCGCGGATGACCAGGACCTCCGCCCGATGTGTCCTGCAGTCACCGGGAAATCCCAATGTCCCGAGCGCCGGGGCGCGCCGCTCGATCGCCTGGGTCCATTCGATGGCCCGCCGGTAGTCGAAGGTGTCGAGGCACGCACTGAGCGTCAGGCAGTAGACCGTTCCCTGTGCGAGCGTTCCCAAGTGGCCGGCTGTCGCGTTGGCCATCGCTTCGTCAAGGAGCGAGCGGCCCTCGTCCAGCCGCCCCTGGTGGACGAGCCCGAAGCCCTGGAAGACGAGGCCCAATGCCTGGATGTCCAAGTCACGTGTCTGCTGCCCGATGCCGAATGCCGCCCGTGCATGCTCCAGGCCGGGCTCGAGCTGTCCCGTTCCAAGCTCATTGAGGGCCATGAGGGACAGCATCAACCCGTGCTCGGGCCACGCGGACGTCTCGTCGCCATCCCCGCCGGCCGCGAGCAGCCGGCCGGCCGACGCCATCCACCCGCCGACCACGGAAAACCGCAGCGTGACGGCGGCGTTCCATCCCAGCCCGAGGGCGACGCGGGCTGCGGACCGCCGGTCGCCAAGCGAGAGGTACACCGCGTATGCCTGCTCGCGGGCGGCCGTGGACGCGTCGAAGCGCCCAGTCCAGGTCGCGGCGTTGCCGAGCAGTTCGAGGTCGGCGGCCTCGAGCGACTGCGCCGAGGCCGCGTCTGAAAGCGCCGCGTACGCCGCTTCCCATGCGCGATCCGCCGCGGCGGCGCGCCCCTTGTCGAGTGCGCTCACGTGGCTCGTCACCGGCCCGCCAACGCCGGGCAGGAAGCCGCGCAGCACCGCCTCCCGGGCCAGCACGATCCGCCGGCTCTCCTCCCCCTCGGCGATCCCGAACTTGTCGTACAGGTTCAAGAGGTGTTGCTTGACGGCGGCCTCGGTCACCACGAGCTCGGCCGCGATGTCGCGGATCGACGCCGGCATCGCGACGGGCCGGTCGGCTGCGAGGGGCGCGCAGAGCGCGGCGAGCACGTCCTGCTCACGCCTGGTGAGCACCGGCATCTCCCTCGTCGCCGATCCGGGACGATCCATCGCGCCGACCCTCCTCGGCCGAACCTTACCTTACGGCAAGGTCAACTCTCACCTCGGGGGTCATTCCGCGACCCGGTCGCCGGCCCATACGGTGTCGCCAGACCCGCCGCACAGCGCGGGCAGCACGAGGAGCACCCCATGCAGCACGTTCGGATCGCGACCTACAAGCAGACCGCCGGCACGTTCGAAGACCTCTGCGCGATCATCCAGGCCCCCGGCGGCCTCGCCGACGTCTTCCGCGCATCGCCTGGGTTCGTCGCCTACACCTTCGCCAACCTCGGCGACGGCGCGAACTGCTCGATCAGCGTCTGGACCTCAGCCGACGCTGCCGGCGCGGCCATGGCAGCGGCCGGCACCTGGACCGCGGCGAACATCGCCGACCTCGGCTATCTCGTGGACGAGAGGACTGGCCAGCTTGGGTTCATCGTGGGCGAGTTGGCGCCCGTCCCGGCCTGATCCTTCTGGCCGCCCGGCGACCAGCATGTTGGGTAGTCATTGGCCCGCCCTGAATCAAGGGGCGGGCCGGGTCCCGCTCGCCTGGGGACAGCCACCTCGTTCGGCGTGTCGCACGGCAAGCCCCATTGACGGCTACGCGGTCCTGCCCATGCTCACGGGTTGAGCGGGAACTGGCGCCCCCGGACGGACTCGAACCGCCGACGCAGGCCTTAGGACGGCCTCGCTCTGTCCACTGAGCTACGGGGGCGCGGGCTCCATCGTACCGCGCCTCGGTCGCTCCGCCGTGGACGGAACCCGCTGTCCGGCCCGGGCGTCACGGGGCCCAGGCCGCCGCTTCCTCCCTGCGGCGGCCTGCTCCGTCCTCGAGACAACGCGCGACGCCGTCATCCGACGCGGGTCGACTCCATGACCCAGTTCACCTCCCAGGTCTCGCCGCCGTCGGGCGAGAACGCCTGCTCCCAGCGGCAGGTCGTCTGCGTGATGCCCGACCA
>JACQEF010000141.1 GCA_016200745.1 Chloroflexota bacterium
CCGCGGCTAGAACGCCCGAGTTCGAGGGCGGGCTCGTCAAGATTAGGGTCAGGGCGAGACTGACGGCCAGCAGGACAGGCCGGGAACGTCCCCTGGTGAAATCACCCGGCTTGTGCTGTCCGGTCTGAATTGCGTGGCTTGAACGTCCATGACCGTACCGGCTCGCGCTCCAACGAGCTGGTCCGACGCGTCCCGATCCTCGATCTGATGCCGGATGGCTGACCGGCTCCGCGGACCCTCGCAGCTTCTGTCCGACGCACGAGTACCGGCGTATGAGGCTCGTTCACCGACCGCATCGAGGCCCCATCTGAAGCCCGCGGCGTCTGTCCCCGGCGGACGGTGGCCTCGACCGGTTCAGCGCATTTCGGCCGGGTCGGCATGAGACGTTGGGATGTGCCTACCTCCGGGTGAGTGCGCCTCAGCCACGGGCCGGATCGCATCGGGAGCGGTACAGTCCACCTCTCGAGGCGATCCGGATCGATCGCCGCGGGACCGGTCTTGACATTCCAGGAACAGGAAGGTCTACCGTCAGGGCATGCAGATCGGTGAGCTGGCTCGCCAGGCCGGCACGACGACGAAGGCCGTTCGGTTCTACGAAGCCCGGGGGCTCCTGGGCGCCCCCGAGCGGGCCGAGAATGGCTATCGCCGGTACGTTGCGGCGGACGTCGAGCGGCTCCGACTCCTGGTCGGCCTCCGCACGCTGGACCTTCCCCTGGAGCGGGCGGGCGAGCTGGCTGCGCTCTGTGCGGCCGGGCATTGTGACCGCGTGTCCACCGAGTTGCGCGAGATCATCGCTCGCCAGCGTGTGGACATCCGGCGCCGCACAGGGGAGCTCGACTTCCTGGACCGGCGTCTCGCGACCCTCGAACGGCATCTTGCGGCGGGCGATCCACCGCAGTCCGTGATCCTTCGTGGAAGGAGCATCGAGATGGCGACCTGTGATTGCTCATGCGGGCCGTGCTGCGGATGTGACGCCTGCGGCTGTGGCTGCGCCTGCTCGAGCCACCGCAGGGCGGTTTCGGGTGATCGCGGTTGAGCCGCGCAGGGACTGTGCCCAATCAGCCAAGCGTCGAGCCGCTCTGGTTCAAGGACTGCCCGAACCACCCGGCGGCCAGAGCCCTCCTCCCGAAGTCCTGGGCGAGTTGGCGCCGCGCACGGCGATCGCCAAAGACCGAAGCGAGCGATCCTGGCGTCGCGGCCAGCCTCCGGGCTGTCGGCGCAGGTTCTTCGCAGGAGAGCGCGTGGCGCCGGGCTGGCCGTCCGGCTCGGGTGCCGTCCTCCGGCCTGGACGGCCGCAATGGCAGCCGGAGCGTCGACGGGCGGGGGCTTCGGGCTGGACCCGCTGGATCACTAGGCCTGGAGGGGCTTGACCTGGATGAGGCCGTCGCCAGCAGATGCCGAAACGCCGGTGTCCCCGTGCTCGTCCTCGCAGCAGGATGCCGGGCCGCCTGACAGGTAGCGGTCAGGGTCGAGGGCGAACCGTGACACGCAGCCAGGGCACTTGAACCGCAGTGTCGCCCCGTCAAGGCGGGCGGTTACGCCCTCGCCGGCCGCGATGTCCTTCCCGCAGACCATACACGTAGCTGCGGCTTCAGCCGCCGAGTCGACGATCACTAGATCCTGGATGCTCATCTTCTCTCCTTCGAGGGTGTCTGCATTCGAGTGGATCGCCCACGCGTGATTGCCGCGCGGAGGCAGGTCTGGCGGGCAGTCGGATCCGGCCGCTCGCGATCTCGTGATCGATCAGGCCTGCGGGCGGGCGAGCAGGCGCCGAACGGCCTGGAACAGCCCGGAGTTGCCGCGCTCCGGTGAGATGCGTTCGAGTTCGGCGGCTCGCTCCGGGCCGGCCTGGCTCGTTGTCTTCGCGGGTTTGGTCTGATCGGACGCGGCTCGGTCCGTGTCGGGCGTCCCGCAGCAAGACGTGTCCCTGTTGGTCATTCCTGTCTCCTTCGTTGATCGCGCTCGTCCCATGAGATGCCCGGGACGACGCGACGCTGCGTATGAGGATGCGAGATCAAGCTGAGAGCCGGCTGATCGATGGCTGAATCGAGGCCCAGAAAGCCCCGCAACGGTTCGGCCACGCAGTCGCTTGGTGACAATGCCGACTCCAGCCCAGGCGGCCTGGCAGGCGGGTTCGGGGCTCCGGTGCCCGGCTGTGGCGTTGGCGGTATCAGGACTGAACGTTGATCACCATGAGCAGGCCGCCCGGCTCGACATCGTTGTTCGTCGCGTGGTGAACGATGTGGCAATGGAGCGCCCAGGTCCCCGGGTTCTCTGCGACGAACTCGACGTCGAACCGCTCGCCCGGGTGGACCGGGATGGTGTCCTTCGTCAGCTGGGCCGCGGCCGGTACCGGGTAGCCGTCGGTGGCGACGATCTTGAACCCCGAGCCGTGCAGGTGCATCGGGTGCTCGAACTGCCCGGCCCCGACGAACCGCAGGCGGACGCGATCGCCCTTCTTGACCGTGATGGCCGGGATGTCCGGATACGTCTTGCCGTTGATCGTGAAGTAGTTCGGTTCGCCCATCGCGGGCATCGCCGGGTAGGTGACGCCGTCGACGACGCGCCATTCGTTGAGGATGAGCGTCGCGTCGACGTCTGGCTTGATCGTGTCCCAGTTCTTCGGGTCGACGATCAGCCCGCCGAACAGCCCGACGTTGATCTGCGTGTCGGTATCTACGTGCGAGTGGTACATGAACGAGCCGGCCGGTTTGGCCACGAACTCATAGGTGAACGTCTCGCCGGGCATCACGGGCTTCTGGGAGAGCTCGGGCTGGGCAACGCCGTCCATGTTCGTGGGTACGGACTGCCCGTGCCAATGGATGCTCGTCGGCGTCGTGA
>JACQEF010000146.1 GCA_016200745.1 Chloroflexota bacterium
CGGCCCCGACCACGTGATGGAGGTGATCGGGCGTGGGTCGATCACGGTCGTTGACGGCGCCACGTCGGAGACCGACGCCTGGGAGATCCATGGCCACCGGCCGCTGATGATCAGCGGGGTGGTTCTCCATTCACTGCCCGCCGGCTATCGCTTCGACCTGCGCCGCCGCAAGCGGGTGGCGTCGCCGGCGCTCCACGCGCTCCCGGGCGCCGAGGCGGCCTCCACCTAGTCCCAGGCGGCGGACAGGCCGCCCAACGAGGAGAGTCCCCGTGACCCAGGCCGTGCCCGCGTCCCGCTCCCGTCGCCGTTCCCGGCGCCCGGCCGCATCCACGCCGTCGGGCCCGGCTCCCACGCTCCGGATCCTCGAGACGCACGTGCTGCGCGGGCCAAACTACTGGGCCCGCGAGCCGGTCGTCCGGCTCCTCGTCGATCTGGGGGTCCTGGAGCAATTCCCGACCAACAAGCTGCCCGGCTTCACCGATGCGCTCGTCGCGCTCCTCCCGACCCTCGAGGACCACGCCTGCTCACTCGGTCGCCGCGGTGGCTTCATCACCCGGCTGCGCGACGGGACCTGGGTCGGGCACGTAGCGGAGCACGTCGCGCTCGAGTTCCAGAACCTCGCGGGGACGGACGTCCGCCACGGCAAGACGCGCGGGGCGGGGCCGGTCGGCCAGTACAACTGCATCTACGAGTACCGCGAGGAGCAGGTCGGCCTCGAAGCCGGCCGGATGGCCGTTCGCCTGGTCAATCACCTGGTGGCGCCCGACGATCCCGGGGTCTTCTTCGACTTCGCGCCCGAGCTCGAGCACCTCATCCGGGTTGCGGAGCGCCAGGCATTCGGGCCGTCCACCCAGGCCCTGATCGACGAGGCGGTGAGCCGGGACATCCCGTTCATCCGGCTCGACCGCCACTCGCTGGTCCAGTTCGGTCACGGCGTCTACCAGCAGCGGATCCGGGCGACGATGACCTCGCGGACGTCGGCGATCGCGGTGGATATCGCGTCGGACAAGAGCCTGACCAACCAGCTGCTCGATTCGGCCGGGCTGCCGGTGCCGCACGCGCAGGTGGTCGACAGCGCCGACGCGGCCGCCGCCGCCGCGACCCGGGTCGGCTTCCCGTGCGTGGTCAAGCCACTCGACGGCAACCACGGCCGCGGCGTCCATCTGGACCTCCGATCCGAGGAGGCTGTGCGGGCCGCGTTCGACGGCGCGCTCCGCGAGAGCCGCTCGGGGGACGTGATCGTCGAAACCTACGTTGCCGGCAACGACTACCGCTGCCTGGTCATCGGCGGCAAGGTGGCGGCCATCGCCGAGCGGGTGCCGGCCTCGGTGACCGGCGACGGCGAGCACACCGTCCGGCAACTGGTCGAACTCGCCAACGCCGATCCGCGGCGCGGCATCGGCCACGAAAAGGTGCTCACCAGGATCGCAGTCAACGACGCGGCCGAGGCACTGGTCCGCGAGCAGGGCTTCGGTCTCGACGACGTGCCGCCCGCCGGGACCTGGGTCAAGCTCGCCCTGACCGGCAACATGTCGACCGGGGGAACCTCGATCGACCGGACGATGGAGGCGCACCCGGACAACGCCGAGATCGCCGAGACGGCCGCCAGGATCGTGGGGCTCGACGTGGCCGGCATCGACTTCATCTGCCCGGATATCGCCACGCCCGTCCGCGAGACCGGTGGGGCGATCGTCGAGGTCAACGCCGCGCCCGGCTTCCGGATGCACACGCATCCGACCGAGGGGGAGCCGCAGTACGTCGCCCGGCCGGCCATCGATTCGCTCTTCCCGGCCGGATCGTCGGCCCGGATCCCGATCATCGCCGTGACCGGCACGAACGGAAAGACCACCACGGTCCGGATGGTGTCGCACATCCTCAAGCTGATGGGCCGGCGGGTCGGGATGACCTCGACCGACGGGATCGTCATCGACGGCCGGCTGATCCGGAAGGGCGACATGTCCGGGCCGCGATCGGCGCAGATGGTGCTCCAGAACCCGACCGTGGACACCGCGGTCTTCGAGGTCGCCCGCGGCGGGATCCTGCGCGAGGGGCTCGGCTACGACCGCAACGACGTGGCGGTCGTCACCAACGTGACCGGCGACCACCTCGGTCTCGGCGGCATCACGTCGGTGGGCCAGCTGGCCAACGTCAAGGGCGTGGTGGTCGAGGCCGTGCCCCGTTCCGGCACTGCGGTCCTCAACGCCGACGACCACCTCGTCTACCGGCTGGGCCGGCACTGCGCCGGCCGCGTGGTGCTGTTCAGCATGGCCACGACCAAGGGCGAGGACGGCTTCGACCGGGTGGACGGCCACACGGGTCGCGGCGGTGCGGCGTTCTGCCTGCAGGCCACCGACGAGGGCGAGCTGATCGTCCTCCGGCACGGCCCGCGGACGATGCCGGTGCTGTACACGCACCTGATCCCCGCCACGTTCGGTGGCCGGGCTCGGATGAACGTCGCCAACGCCCTGGCGGCGGCCGCCGCGGCCTGGTCGGCAGGCGCCCACCTGCACGACATCCGACAGGGGCTGCGGACGTTCACGACGTCGTTCTTCCAGGCGCCGGGGCGACTCAACCTGCTCGACGTGGATGGCGTCCAGGTCGTCATCGATTACTGCCACAACACCGACGGCATGCGCCAGCTGGCCGATTTCGTGGACCGGATGATGGCCGACCCGCATGCCAAGGGCGCGCGCGGCGGCGCGGCCGGTCACGGCCGACGGTCGGGCCGGGCGATCGGCGTCATCGGGATCCCGGGCGACCGGCGCGATGAGGACCAGCGCGAGTACGGGGCGCTGGCGGCCGGCGCGTTCGACGAGCTGATCGTTCGCGAGGACAAGAACCTGCGCGGGCGCAAGCCCGGCGAGACCGCGGCCAACGTGGTCGAGGGCATCCACGGGGCGAAAACGGCGGGGACCGCGCGAGTGACCCGGACGGTCAAGGTCCTCGACGAGACGGGCGCGGTCCGAACGGCCCTGCGCCGTGCGGTCCCGGGCGACCTCGTGATCTGCTGCGTCGACGACGCCGTCGGCGTCTACCGGGCGGCCATGTCCGCGAGCGGTGCCTCGCGCGGCGGGACGGCGTTCACCGACCCGGGCGAGCTCGAGGCCCCGGAGGGCTGATCACGGCCGGACCGCGCGCCCGGCGCCCGGGGAGCGTGTTCCGCGTCGCACCCCGGCTCGGGCGTCAGCCGCGTCTCGGCCGGCTCTGCAGGCGCGGCACGAGCGTCGTCAGCTCGCTCGCCACGTCGACCGGCCGCGCACCCGCCAGGGCGAGCAGCTCGAGCACCTCGTCCCGCTCCTGGTGGCACATCAGGACGATCACCCGCGGCGAGTCCGGCCGCGTGCCGCTCGGCGCGGCGCCGGGGGTTCCGTTCAGCTCGGCCTGGAGGGCCCGGGTCTCGTCCGGGTAGACCGGGACGTCGGCCGCCGCGACGCCGCCGGCGACGACCCCCGCCAGCAGCTCGCCGACGACCGACTCGGGCGTCCGGCCGCGCAGGTAACGGCGCGTCTCCTTGATCGCCACGCGCTGCGCTCGCCCGGCGGCGATCCGGCCGATCCCCCGCAGCGTGTCGTCGGGCCGGTCGCCGGCCGTCCCGATGATGGCGGTGATCGGCGCCGCGCGCCCGGCAGCCCCGGCCGCGATCCCCTCCGCGACGTCGAGGATCGCCGCGAGCCCGGCCTCGTTGTGGGCGAAGTCGACGATGACGATCCGGGCGCCCAGCCGGAACAGGTTGAGCCGCCCGGGCGAGCGGGCGGCATCGGGCGCGAAGTCCGCCAGCCCGTCGCGGACCTGGTCGACGCTCGCGCCGAGGGCCCGCGCCCCGCCCGCCGCGGCCAGGACGTTGGCGACGTTGTGGCGGGCCAGCCCGCCGATCGTCAGCGGGACGCGCGTGACCTCGACGATCTCGGTCTCGGTCGCACTGTTGCGCTCGACGATCTCGTCGTCCCGAACGAGGTACGCGCGTCCGCCTCCGGCCAGGTGCCGGCGGATCGCGGGCGACGGGTCGGGCGCCAGGCTGAACAGGGCCACCCGCGCCCGGACGCGCCGGGCGACCGCGAGGACCAGCGGGTCGTCCGCGTTGAGCACGACCCAGCCGTGGGGGCGCGTGATCCGGCAGATCGTCGACTTGACCTCGGCCAGCTCGGGCAGGGTGTGGATGCCCTGCAGGTCGAGGTGATCGGCCGAGACATTGGTCAGGACGCTCGCCTCGTTCGACTCGTACCCGACACCGCGCAGGACGATCCCGCCGCGGGCGGTCTCGAGGACGGCGACGTCGATGTCGTGCCGTGCGAGGATCCGCTGGGCCCCGCCCGGCCCCGTCCAGTCGCCTGGGTCGACCATCCGTTCGTCGACCAGGACGCCGTCCGACGTCGTCGTCCCGACGTGGCGCCCGGATCGCAACAGGATGTGGGTGATCAGCCGGGTGACGGTGCTCTTGCCATTCGTGCCCGAGATCGAGACGATCGGGACCCGCCGGTCGGCGTCGCGGACCCAGGTCGGTGGCGTCGCGCGTGCCTCGGCGAGGCGCGCCTGCCACCGGGCGAGCAGCCGCTCCTGGCTGCCGGTCAGGTGCGCGGTCCGCGACGGGGAGACGTCACGGACGGCCAGCGCGAGGGCGGCCTCCGCGATGGTCAGCGCGCGTTCGGCGCCCAGCCAGGGGAAGGTCACGATCCAGTGCCCCGGATCGGACGACCGATGCACGGCCGGGCCACGGCGACCCTCGCCGGCGTCGACGCGGAGGCGCCGGATCCACGCGACGACAGCGGCCACGCCATCGGGCCAATCCCTCACCGGGACCGCGGCGCCCAGCTGCACAAGCGCGTGCCTTCCGGGATCGCGCTGCCCGTAGAAGGTCCGGCGCCGGCCGACGGCCAGCTCGAGCTTGACCACCGGTTCCAGCCGGTAGACGTTGGGTCCTTCGAGGAGGCGAGTCTCGACCAGTCTCACGGTCCGCGCAGGATAGCAAGCGCCTGTGGCCCGATCGGGGTCGGTTTCGCCTCGCGCGGGACGGCTCTGAGGCCGGGTCGCTCTGAGGCCGGCCCACCCAGCCGCCGCGCCGCCAGCCGCCTCGTACGTCGCCGGCCACGACCCCGCGGCCGCTAGACTGCAGCGCCATGGATGCCCCGCACGCCGCCGTCCTCGACCGCCTCCGGGCGGCCATCGACGCCGACCTTCCCAGCTACCTGGCCGACCTCGAACGGCTGGTCAACACGGACTGCGGCAGCTACACGCCCGACGGGGTGAACCAGGTCGGTCGATGGGTGGCGGCCTTCCTGGCGGAGCTCGGTGGCGCGATCGAGACGCGACCGGATCCGGCGGGACGTCTCGGCGACACGGTCATCGCCACGTTCGACGGCGTGGCCGGGGCGCCGCGCGTCCTGCTGATCGGCCACCTGGACACGGTCTTCGATCCGGGCACCGCTGCCGCCCGGCCGTTCCGGATCGAGGACGGGATCGCCTACGGCCCCGGCGTCACCGACATGAAGTCCGGGCTGCTGGCGGGGCTGTACGCGCTCCGGGCCCTGGTGGCGGAGCACGGCGGTCCGCGCCGTCTTCCCTTCGAGCGGCTCGTCTTCCTCGCCAACCCCGACGAGGAGATCGGCTCGCCGACCTCGACCCCGCACATCCGCGCACTGGCGCCTGTCATGGACGCCACCCTCGTCCTCGAATGCGCCCGCGCGAACGGCGACATCGTGTCGGCGCGCAAGGGGATCCTCGACCTGCGGATCGGCGTCAACGGGCGCGCCGCACATGCGGGCGTCGAGCCCGAGAAGGGACGCAGCGCGATCCTCGAGGCGGCGCGGATCGTGCGCGAGCTCCACGCCCGCAATGGCCGCTGGCCGGGCGTCACGGTCAACGTCGGCGTCATCGGCGGCGGGACCCGCCCGAACGTCGTGGCCGAGCGGTGCTCGCTCGAGGTCGACGTGCGCGGGACCAGCCGGGCGACGCTCGAGGCCGCCGAGGCGGAGATCCGGCGGATCGCCGAGGCGACCGAGGTTCCGGACACGTCGATCGAATTCGAGGAGATGGCGCGCTGGTGGCCGATGGAGAAGCTCGAACGGAGCGGGCGGCTCGTGGCGCACGCCCAGTCAGTGGCCAACGCGCTCGGGTTCACCGTCGCCGATGCCTCGACCGGCGGCGCATCCGACGCGAATACGACCTCGGGCATGGGCGTCCCGAGCCTCGACGGCCTCGGCCCGATCGGCGGCAGCGACCATTCGCCGGCCGAGTACCTCGTGGTCGATTCGATCGTGCCGCGGACGACGCTGCTCGCCGGCCTGCTCCTGGCCATCGCCTCGGACCCGGAGGTGCCGGCCTGGCGCGAGAGCCCGTCGTGATCGACCCGCCGACGCGCCGCCGGATCTCGTCCGGTGGACCGTATGAAGCAGTCGCCGGCTACAGCCGGGCGATCGCGGTGGGCGACGGCTGCTGGGTGGCCGGAACGACGGACGCCGGACCCGACGGCCGATCGCTCCACCCGGGAGATCTAGCCCGGCAGACCCGCGCGGTTCTCGCGATCATCGAGTCTGCCCTCGCAGAGGCGGGCTTCAGCCTCGGCGACGTGGTCCGGACCCGGATGTTCGTGACCGACATCTCGCGGGCCGGCGAGGTGACCGCGATCCACGGCGAGGTGTTCGGGGCCGTCCGGCCGGCGGCCACCCTGGTCGAGGTCAGCGGCCTGATCGACCCCAGCCTGCTCATCGAGATCGAGGCAGAGGCGCGCCGAGGCTGACGGGCGCGGCCGGGCGCGCGACCGCGGCGGTCAGACGGGCAGCGAGGCGACCCCGAGGGCGCGCGCGACCGCGACGATCACCACCGCGCCGGCCAGGCCGATCAGCAGGTTGCGCCGCCACGCCGTCAGTGCCGCGCAGACCGCGACCGCCAGCCACTCGATCCCGACGTGGAAGACCGGCGTGCCTCCCTCGGGCGTCACCACCATCACGTTGACCGCGGCCAGGGCGGTCAGGACGGCGGGCCCGACCAGGCGCAGGTACTCCGTGGCGACCCGTGGCAGCCGTTCGATGCCGGGCGCCAGGAGCGGCAGTGCCCGCGAGGGGTAGGTGACCAGGCCCATGAACACGGCCAGGACGACGAGGTCGACGCTCATGGCAGGCCCGTCGCGTCGTCATGCGTGGCCAACCTCGGCGCGGCACCGGGAACGGCCATCGCGACCAGCGGTCCGGCAAGCCCGCCGGCGATGATCCCGATCCCCGGCCCGAAGGCCAGGCTGGAGGCGACCGCCACCACGGCCCCACTGCACGCGGCCACGAGCTCGCGCCGGCCGGCCACGAGCCCGACCGCCAGTCCGATCATCGCCGCGGGGAACACGACGTCGAGCCCGAATCGAGCAGGGTCGGGGATCTGCCCGCCGATCGTCACCCCGGCCAGCGTCGCCACGTTCCACGGGATCCAGGTCGAACCGATCGCCGCGATCCAGTAGCCGCGCTCATCCGTTCGCCCGATCCGCGAGAAGTGGCCGACGCTGAGCGCGAACGCCTCGTCCGTCAGCACGTGGGCCATGAGCGCGCGCCGAGGCGCCGGGATCGACTTGAGGCTTGGCGCGAGCGCGGCGGAATAGAGCAGGTGGCGCGCGTTGAGCAGCGCGGTCAGCAGGATGACCCCGGGCCAGGCCAATCCGTTCGCGACGTAGCCGACCGCCGCGAACTGGGCGGCACCCGCGAACACGATGAGGCTCATCGCCACGGCCTCGATCGGCGAGAACCCGGCGTTGCGCGCGGAGAGGCCGTAGACGAACCCGAACGCGCCAGCCGAGACCGCGATCCCGAGCCCCTCGACGATCAGCTGCCGGCGGCTCGCCGCCAGGAGCGCCGGCTCCGTTCCGCCGGCGCCCGCCGCGACCCTCTTCAGCGCAGGAAGGTCTGGCCGCAGGTGCCGTCGCAGACGACGTAGACGGCGTGCTTCTCGGCGGCGTACCCCGCGGCGTGGAGGAGGCCCGCGCAGCCCTTCGTCGGGCATTTCCAGACCCACCATCGCTCGCTGGCGTCGAGGGGCGTCGTCTCGTTCGCGAGCTTGCCGGCAAGATCGTCGCGGGCCGCGACCAGCGAGGCGATCAGCTTGGCGCGATCGGCCTCGGTCTCGCTCGTGTACGGGTAGTTCTGGCTGACGTTCGAGGTCACGTGCCCCTCCCTGCGCGCGCCGGACGGCGACCGGTCGCGGCAGTATCGCATGGCGCGTTCGGGATCGCCCTTCAGAGGACGGACGGCAACCCGGCGCTGCGGGGATCCGCGGCCGCGGCCAGCGACCCGTCCGGGGCGGCCGGTCCGCCGTCGACAAGCTCGATCGCATGCTCGTGGCCGAGGTCGCCGTCGAACGGCTCGGTCAACGTCACCGGGTGTCCCAGCGCGGCGAGCGTCTCGGCGATCCCAGGCCGGTGGCGCGGCTCGAGCCGGACCTCGACCGGGGGCGCGAAGTGCTCCGCGGGCTCCACGTACCAGCGCGGGGCGGTGACCCCGGTCCGCACGTCCACACCGCCGTCCACGAGGGCCGAGACCAGCTGGGCGTGGAGCTGCGGCTGGGCGTCGCCGCCCATCGAGCCGGCGATGACCCACGGACCGGGTTGGCCGTCACGGAACAGCATCCCGGGGAGCAGCGTGTGCAGCGTCCGCTTGCCCGGCTCGAGCACGTTGGGGTGCGCCGGGTCCAGGCTGAAGTAGCTGCCCCGGTTCTGGTAGTGGATCCCGGTCGCTGGATCCACCACACCCGAGCCGAACCCGAGGTAGTTCGACTCGATCAGGCTGACCGCGTTGCCATCCCGGTCGACTGCCGCGAGGTAGATCGTCCCGCCCCCCGATGGGTTCGTCGACGCGGGCGGACGGGTGGCGCGGCGAGGGTCGATGCGGGCGGCGAGCTCGGCGGCGTGACCGGGGTCCAGGAGCTGCCCGACCGGCACGTCGCGGAAGGCCGGATCGGTCAGGTGGCGGTCCCGGTCGGCCATCGCCAGCTTGGCGGCCTCGATGCCGAGATGGATCCACGCGGGGTCGGTCGTGCCCTCCGGTCCGAACGCGGCCGCCGGCGGCGGCGCGAACTCGCGCAGGACCGACAGGATCTCGAGGGCGACCACGCCCGAGCTGTTGGGCGGGTGCGTGGTGACCCGCACACCCCGGTAGTCGAGGGCGATCGGCTCGCCCCAGTCGGCGGTTTGGGCAGCCAGGTCGGCCGCCCGGATCGGCGAGCGATCGCGGACAGGGCGCGCGCCTGGCGCTCGCCTAGGTCACCGTCGTAGAAGGCATCGAACCCGTCGTTCGCGAGCGCCTCGAGTGTCGCCGCCAGGGCCGGCATGCGGACACGTTCCCCCGGTCGCCAGGCGCGGCCGGCGGGACGGTAGACCCGGAAGAACCCGGCAGCCGGGCCGAGCGTCGCCGCGACGATCGGCGAGGTCGCCTCGACGGCGTCGATGAACCCATCCCAGGCCGGGAAGCCCGCGCGGGCGAGCTCGATCGCCGGTGCCAGGACCGTCTCGCGCGACAGCCGGCCGAACCGGCGGTGCGCCTCGCCCCACGATCGGACCGCGCCGGGCACCGTGATCGCGTGCGGCCCGCGCAGCGGGATCGTCCCCAGGCCGGCGGCCCGCAGCGCCCGGGCGCTTGCCCCGGCCGCTGCGCGGCCCGAACCGTTGAGCGCCAGCTGGCGGCCCGAGGCCTGGTCCCAGATCAGCCAGAACGCGTCGCCCCCGATCCCGCAGCCGTTGGGCATGACCACGCCGAGCACGGCGTTGGTTGCGATGGCCGCATCGACGGCCGTGCCGCCGGCCTGCAGCACGCCGGATCCGGCGGCCGTCGCGAGGTGATGGGGCGCCACCACCGCGCCACGGATGCCCCGGGCGAGGGGCACCGGCGACCAGGTCTTCGGATCGGTCACCCGCCGGTCTCGCCGGCCACGGTTGCCGAGCCGGATCCATCGATCTGGTGCTCCTGCGCGCGCAGCCGGGCCAGCGGCAGGAGGGCGACGCCGAGCAGGCCCATCGTCGCCACGAACATCCCGTCGATCCCGTACCTCGACGCGGCGAACCCGCCGATGAGGCTGCCGATGATCTGGCCGATCCCGAGGAACACCGAGTACAGGCCCATGATCGCGCCGCGGTCGGCCAGGAAGCGCTCAGAGATGTCGGCGAGGAGTCCGAGGGCCGCCGGGGTCGCGCCGGCCAGCACGAACAGCCCGCCGCCGGCAAGGGCGGCTCCGGCGATCGGGACCACGATTGGCAGCCCCCCGGCGTGGTTGACGACCAGGCCGGCCGCCACCAGGACGGCGCCGCCCACG
>JACQEF010000011.1 GCA_016200745.1 Chloroflexota bacterium
CGTCCGGTCGAGCCGGTGCGCGCACCGGTCTCCGTCGCGGCTGTGCACGGGAGGGACCGGTCGCGTTTCATCTCGTTCCAGAGGAGGTGGCAGGTGACACTGGCGTGGCGTAACGGTGGGCGAGCCGCGAGGATCGGCCTCATTGGAGCGATCCTCGGAGTCGCACTGGTCGGCGCCGCCCCGGCGACGTTCGCTGCCGGCCCGATCCAGCTCACGACTCCGTATCCGGCCGTCGCAGTTGCTCCCGGTGCCAAGGTGACCTTCGACATCTCGGTGAAGACGCCCACCGCCGATCGGGTGAATCTGTCGATCGGCAATGTCCCGACCGGCTGGTCGGCGATCATGCGCGGCGGCGGGTTCGTGGTCGACGGTGTCCAGACCAACGGCACCGATGCCGCCGTGGTGACCCTCGAGATCTCCGTGCCGGCCGACGCCGCCGCGAGCACGCAGCGGGTCACCGTCTCGGCCAAGAGCGCCAGCGACTCGGCCTCGCTCAACCTCGACATCCGGGTCACCCAGAGCGCCGCCGGCGACGTCGCCCTGACCACCCAGTTCCCGGAGTTGAAGGGCGTGTCGACCACGAACTTCAGCTTCGCATTGAGCCTGACCAACGATACCTCCGACGACCTGACCTTCAGCGTGGTCGCGAATGGTCCGGACGGCTGGACGGTGACGGCCGCCGTTGCCTCGCAGGCCCAGGCGGCCACCGCCGTGGTCAAGGCCGGCCAGACCTCGTCGCTCACCGTGACTGCGAAGGCGCCACAGGACACCACCGCCGGCACCTACCCGATCACGGTCGACGCCACGAGCGGAGACAAGACCGCGAGTCTCGACCTGTCCGTCCAGGTGACCGGCAGCTACAGCCTGTCGATGAGCACCACGGATGGCCGGCTCAACGCCGGCGCCACGGCGGGCGGCACGACGGACCTCGGGCTCGTCATCACCAACTCGGGGACCGCCGACGTCGAGAACGTGGAGATGTCCGCTTCGCCGCCAAGCGGCTGGACGATCACCTTCGATCCGTCGACGCCGATCACCGTCCCGGCCAACAAGTCCCAGAACGTGACCGCGCACATCAAGCCGTCCTCGGACGCGATCGCCGGCGACTACGTGGTCACGATGCGAGCGACCTCCTCGGCGGCCAGCGCGACCTCGGACATCCGGGTCACGATCGAGACGTCGCTCCTGTGGGGGGCGGTGGGCCTGGCCCTGATCGTCGTCGTCCTGCTCGGGCTGTGGTGGACGTTCCGCCGCTTCGGCCGGCGATGAGGCGCGCCAAGCCCGCGGTCAGGCGCGCCGCGACCGACGACGACGCGGTCATCCGGACCCGCAGGCTGACCAAGCGCTACGGCACCCTGACCGCGGTCGATAACCTCGACCTCGTGGTCCATCGTGGCGAGATCTTCGGGCTGCTCGGCCAGAACGGGGCCGGCAAGACGACGACCATCCTGATGCTGCTCGGCCTCACCGAGCCGTCGAGCGGCGAAGCCCGGGTCATGGGCCTCGACCCGGAGCGCGAGCCGCGCCTGGTCAAGCGCCGGGTCGGCTACCTGCCCGACGCCGTGGGCTTCTACGGCGGCCTCAGCGGGCGCCAGAACCTGCGCTATACGGCCAATCTCAACGGCCTCCGCCGCGACGTCGCCGAGCACGCCATCGCCGACGTCCTCGAACAGGTCGGCCTGACCGATCGAGCCGACGACCGGGTCGACACCTACTCGCGTGGCATGCGCCAGCGGCTCGGCATCGCCGACGCGCTGGTCAAGACCCCCGACCTGCTGATCCTCGACGAGCCCACCACGGCGATCGACCCGCTCGGCGTGGTCGAGATCCTCGAGCTGCTCCGGCGGCTGGTCAACGAGCGCGGGCTGGCGATCATGCTGTCGAGCCATCTCCTCACCCAGGTCCAGTCGGTCTGTGACCGCATCGGCATCTTCGCGGCCGGGCGGCTGGTCGGGCAGGGGACCGTCGACGAGCTGGCGGCGACCTTCGGCGACGGGACCGCGACCATCGAGGTGGGTCTCGAGCTGCCGACGCCGGCCGACCGGAGCCGGGCACAGGCCGCGCTGGGCTCGCTGTCGGGCGTCACCGAGGTCAACCCGCCGGCGAAGGATGGCGACCCCTGGCAGGTGGTCGTCCGGCCGGCATCGGGCGAGGGCCGCGTGCGGCAGGAGATCCTGGTGGTGGCCGTCGACCAGAGCCTCCGCCTGACCACGCTCCGGCCGGTGGTGCCCTCGCTCGACGACATCTACCGCCTCGCGGTCACGAGGACCGCGGCATGAGCGCGGCCGATACCACCCTCACCGCCGACCCCGTCGTCGCCGAGCCCGCCGCGGCGACCCCGCGCGACCCGCTCCCGCGAGCCGGCTGGCGCGTCGTCGCGGCGAAGGAGCTCGGCGATCACCTGACCAGCGTCCGCTTCGTCGTCCTGCTGGTCGTGCTCGGACTGGCGGCGGCCATCCCGCTCTACTTCGCCGCCGACCAGATCCGCTCGATCGCACCGCAGGCGAGTGGCTTCTCTGCGGTCTTCCTGGCGCTGTTCACGCTCGGCTCGCAGGACATCAGCGTGCTCCGCGTCTACGAGTTCGTCGGGATCGTGGCGCCGCTGCTCGGTCTCGCCTTCGCGTTCGACGCGGTCAACGGCGAGCGGTCGGAGGGAACGTTGCCGCGGCTGCTCGCCCAGCCGATCCACCGCGACGACGTGATCAACGGCAAGTTCGCCGCGGGGATGGCCGTCATCGGGCTGGTCCTCGTGGTGGTCGTCGGGTTCATCGCCGGGTTCGGCATGCTGCGGCTCGGGATCGTGCCCCACGGCAACGAGGTCCTGCGGCTCCTTGCCTGGGTGATCATCACGTTCCTGTACGTCGGGGTCTGGCTCGCGTTCGGGCTGCTGCTGTCGGTGCTGGTCAGGCGCGCCGCGACCGCGGCCCTGATCGGGTTCGGGATCTGGCTGCTGATCACGATCTTCGGGCAGCTGATCACGACCCTGGTCAACGGGATCCTCGCGCCGGCCGCGGACGCGACCCCCGACGCGATCCTCGCCAACGCCCAGATCCAGCAGTTCATCACGCGCCTGCTGCCGAGCACGCTGTACCGCGAGACCTCGGTGGTCCTGCTCAACCCGTCGGTCAACCAGATCAGTGCCCCAACGTCGATCGGGCAGGTCCAGCAGGCGCAGCAGCAGATCCAGAGCCTGTTCTCGCTCGACCAGAGCTTCCTGCTGGTCTGGCCGCAGGTCGTGGCCCTGGTCTTCCTGCTGGTGGTCTGCTTCGCCGCGGCGTATGTCGCCTTCATGCGCCAGGAGGTCAGGGCGTAACCCACGGTGCCGGACGGCGCCTTCACCTCAACCCCCGATGGGCACCGTGACAGGGCGGCGTCAGGTCGTACGGACGACGACGCCGATGACCTCCTCGCCGTAGCGATCGAGCTTGGTGGGGCCGACGCCGGGGACTCGCCGCAGCTCGGCGATCGAGCGCGGGCGGCTGGCCGCGATCGCCTCGATCGTGGTGTCGTGGAAGACGATGAACGGCGCGACCTGGTCCGCCCGGGCGCGTTCGGTCCGCCACGAACGCAGCGCGTTGGACAGCGGTGAACGCTCGCCCGGGTCCACCCGGGGCGGGCGGGTCGAACGGGGGCCCGCGGCGCCGCCGCCGATCGGGGCTCTCGGACGGTCGGCGGGTGCCGGCACCAGCCCATCGAGGAAGCGCGACCGGGTGCGGCGCCCCTCGCGGCCGGTCGTGCCGGTTCGCCGGGTGGCCCACGACAGCCACAGGTGCCGCCGCGCCCGGGTGATCCCGACGTACAGGAGCCGGCGCTCCTCGGCCAGCTTGCCGGGCTCGTCGGCCTGGCGGATCGGCAGCGTGCCCTCCTCGAGGGCCGGCAGGAAGACCGCGTCCCATTCGAGCCCCTTGGCCCGGTGATAGGTCAGGAGCTCGACGCCGGTCGGCGTCCCGCCCGCCTCGACCTGTGACCGGCGCTCCATCTCGGCGAGGAACGCCGACACGCCGGTCGACAGATCCGCGGCCACCATCGCCTCGGCCAGTTCGAGGAGCGTGACGACGGCCGCGTGGCGCTCGGCCGCGACCTCGCCCTGGGGCGGCCGGTCGCGGCGGACGCCGAGGTCGCGCTCGAACGCCGCCGCCAGCCGCTCGACGAGCGGCCCATCGTCTCGTGCCCGGACGAGCGAGCGGGCGACCGTGACCGCGCGACGTACCTCGGGCCGGGCGAAGAACCCCTCGCCCCGAACGTGGAACCCGATCCCGGCGATCCCGAGCGCGCGCTCGATCGGCGGCAGCTGGGCGTTGGTTCGGACGAGCACGGCCATCGAGCCGTGCGACGTCCCGGCCGAGGCGAGCGTCCGGATCGCGGCGATCATCCCGGCGACCTCGGCCTCGTCGGACGCGTACCCGGCGATCGACGGGGCCGGCCCGCCCGGCAGGCTGGCGAGCAGCCGCTTGGCGGGCCGCGGCGGCGCGCCGGGGAGCCGTTCGCCGGGCGCCGCCCGGCCGGCCCCGAGGACCCGGTTGGCCAGGCCGAGGATCTCCGGGGTCGACCGGTAGTTGGTCTCAAGCGTGATCGTCCTCGCATTCGGATAGCGGGTGGCAAACCCGGTGAGGTACTCGCTGCTCGCTCCGGTGAAGGTGTAGATGGTCTGGTCCTCGTCGCCGACGACGGCGAGGTCCTGGCGGCCGCCGAGCCAGGCGTCGAGCAGCGCGGCCTGGAGCGGGTTCGTGTCCTGGTACTCGTCGACCGAGAACCAGCGGTAGCGGTCGCGAACCTCGGCCGCGACGCCACTGTCTGACTCGATGAGCTCGATCGTCCGTGCCAGCATGTCCTCGAGTCGATCAGGCCGGCACGCTCGAGCGAGGCCTGGTAGCGCCGGAACAGTCCGGCCATCAGGTCGGCCGGCAGCGGACCGTCACGACCCTGGGCCGTGGCCTGGGCGACGTAATCGGCCGGACGCAGCCGCCTGGCCTTGGCCCATTCGATCTCGGCCGCCAGGTCGCGAACCGCCAGGTACCGGTAGCCGCCCGGGAGCCCGGCCGCGAGGGGCGCCAGCACTGGCGCCTTCGATTCGGCGACGTGCGGGGCCTCGCCGCCGTGGACCCGCGGCCAGAAATGGCGGAGCTGGCGCAGCGCCGCCGCGTGGAACGTGGCGGCGGTGACGCCCGCCTGGCCCAGCGCCGCCAGGCGCGCCCGCATCTCGCCGGCCGCCTTGTCGGTGAAGGTGACGACCAGGACGTCCCGCGGGCGCACTACGCCGGTGGCCAGGGCGTAGGCCACCCGCCGGGAGATCACGCGCGTCTTGCCGCTCCCGGCGCCGGCCAGGATGCACAACGGGCCGGACGTGATCGAGACCGCCTCGCGCTGGGCGGGATCCAGGTCGTCGAGGAGGCGATCGGTGGAGGGCTCCGGCATGGCCCCATCGTATCGGGGTGGGCTTCGCTGCCGATTGCGCGGCTGCCGGCGGTGCCCGGAGTCGACGACGTCGCGCCGCGACACGACAAACCGGCTAGTCGAACGGCGCACCGGCGACCTATGCTGCGCCAGCAGCCACGGCGGGCAGTCGGCCCGACCGTCCAGGCCGTCACGCGAGGAGGATCGATGGACCAGAGCGGATCGACCAGCGACCCTGGAACCCCAACGCCCTCGAGCTCCGGTTGGGCGGCGCCGCCGCCGCAGGTCCAGGCGGGTCCCGAGGACTTCGTCTACGCAGACGTCCCGAACCGGGCCATCGCCTACATCATCGACGCGATCATCGTCGCCATCGTGGCCGGCATCGTCGGGGCTGTCCTCTCAGGCATCGGGCTGTCGACCGGCTCATTCGCACCCGGCACACTCGACTTCAGCGTGAACGTCGTCGGCCTGCTCGTCTCGGCGATCGTCGGCGCCGCGATCAGCGCCGCCTACTTCGTCTACACCTGGACGAGCATGCGCGGCACCGTCGGCATGAAGGCCCTCGGCCTCCAGATCGGCAACGCCGTTGATGGCAAGACGCTCACGATGGACCAGGCCACCCGGCGCTGGCTGATCATCGCGGCCCCGGGCATCCTTGCCCAGGTGCTGTTCGTCCTTCCGGCGATCGGGTTGCTGCTCGGCCTCGTCGCGTTCGGCTGGTTCCTGTACCTGCTGTGGACCACCTACAGCAGCCCGACCAAGCAGGGCTTCCACGACCATTTCGCCAACACCATGGTCGTCAAGGCGACCAGGGTCGCGGGCTGACGCGCAGCCAGATCTCGGGGACTCAGATCGACGGGTAGCCGGTGATCCGGCGGATGTTCCGGTAGAGCGGCCGAAGCCGCGGGTACATCCGCCGGTAGACGTCGCGGTACAGCTCGTCGTAGATCGCGTGCGTGGCGGGGTCCGGGTCGCGGACCTCGCCGACGCGCACCATGGCGCCCACCGCCGTCCGGACGTCGGGGTGCAGCCCCAGGCCCACCGCGGCGTCGATCGCCGCACCGAGGCCCGACGTCTCGTGCGTGTGGACCTTCGCGACCGGCAGGCCGAAGATGTCGGCGGTCAGCTGGACGGCCGCGGGACTCTGCGACCCGCCACCCGCGATCCGGAGCGAGCTCAGCGGAACGCCGGTCCGCGCCGCCGTCCGCTCCGCGCCATCGCGCAATGCGTAGCGAGGCCCTCGAGGATCGCGCGGTAGAGGTGCGCCCGGGTATGAACGTCGCCGAAGCCGATGATCGCGCCCTTGGCCTCGCGCCCGGGGATGCGCACGCCGGGTGACCAGTACGGCTGGAGGAGGAGGCCCATGGATCCGGCCGGCACCGCCCGCACGAGGTCGTCGAACAGGACCTCGGCTTCCACCCCGCGCGACGCTGCGAGCGCGACCTCGCGGTCCCCGAACTCCCGCTTGAACCACTCGACCAGCCAGTAGCCCCGGTAGACCTGGATCTCGAGCGTCCAGGCACCCGGGATCGCCGCCGGGTACGGGGGGATCATCCGGACCGGCTCGATGTACCGGAGCGAGGTCGTGTTGACCGTGGCGGTCGTGCCGTATGACAGGCTCGCGACCTCGGGCGTCAGGGCGCCCGAGCCCAGGACCTCGCAGGCCTTGTCGGCCGCCGCCGCGATCACGGCCAGCCTGGCCGGCAGCCCGGTCGCCTCGGCCGCGGCCGCCGTGAGCTCGCCGATCCGTGCGGTCGGCGGTTCCAGCGCGGGCAGCCAGCCGGGCTCGACGGGCGCGACCTGCCACTTCCAGTCGCCCCGGGCCGCCCAGCGGAAGCGCTTGTAGTCGAACGGCAGGTAGCCGACC
>JACQEF010000147.1 GCA_016200745.1 Chloroflexota bacterium
CGGCGTACCGAGTCGCGGCGGCGTACCGAGTCCCGGGCCGGAGCCGGATTCGACGCATCCACCACTGCGAGTGGTAGATCGCCGACGAGACCGTCGGATCCGAGGGGCTCACTCGCCATCAGGCGCCCATCGGCGTGGGATGGCGACGCGCTACGCACGCGGCGGGACGGAACGCCGCCCATCTATCCTCCCGGGCGTGCCCGGGTCGCGCCTCGCACCACCCCCGTTGGTAGATGCGAGCAACCAGATCCCGGACAGGTCGGACTCAGGCTCGGCGAGCCACTCGCGAACCCGCTGTCCGCGGGCCGGCAACACGACGTCGAGGACCGGTGCACTCGCGCGGATCCGACGCCGGGCCGTGTCCGTGGCCGGCAGCACCAGGACTCGTCCGATGGCCGCGGGCCGGAACCCGAAGCGATCGCGGCAGATGAACCGACGCACCAACCGGTCCTTCTCGTCGATCTTGCGGAGCGTGGCCTCGATGGAGGCCAGTTCGGATTTCACCTCGACAGACACGACGGCACCGACCGAGGCCCGGGCGGCCAGGACGTCGATCGAGCCGCGTTCGCCGAACGAGGCGTAGGTCACCTCGACCGCCACCTCCCAGCCCCACCCGTTCAGCGACCTCGCGACCGCGGCGACGAGCCGACTGTGGTCCTCGTCCAGCAGGCGATCGAGCGCACCGCCCCGCCACGACACGACCGGCTCCCAGCGGGCGTCGAGGGCCGCGAAGACCTCGCGCAGCGTGCGGACGGCAAGCGTGGACCCGTGGCCGCGTTCGATCAGCGAGATCGCCTGCTGTGACAAGCCGACGCGCACCGCGAGTCGCGACTGGGTCCAGCGGCGACGCCTCCTGAGCGCCCGCAGGATCCGACCGATCCGGATGTCGTCCACGCAGGGATCATCGCGATCGCACCTTCATCGGCGCTCATCGACCGTCGCCGCCCCGGCCGACCGCTCAGCCGAAGAGGACCTGCTGCCCGAACCCGGCCGCGCCCTCCAGCTCGAGCATCCTGCGCTTCGTCTCCAAGCCGCCCGGCGCCGAGAAGCCGGTGAGCTTGCCGTTCGCGCCCAGCACGCGGTGACAGGGAACGACGATCGGGAACGGGTTCCGGGCGAGTGCGGCGCCGATGTCGCGCGCCGCGTCCGGCCGGCCGATCGCCCGGGCGACCGCACCGTAGGTCGCGGTCCTGCCCGGCGGGATGGTCCGCGTCGCTGCGTAGACCGCTCGACGAAGCGGATCGATGCCTCGCTCGTCGAGGACCACGAACCCGAGGTCGACCGCGGTCCCGCCGAGCACCGCGGCGATCCCCGCGATCGTGGCACGGACTGCTTCCGGCACGCCGGCTCGATCCTCGTCCCGCGGCAGCTCGGCGGTTCGAGGGCTCGGCAGCCGGACGCTCGCGATTCCGGCATCGGTCCAGCGCAGCGCGCAGGTCCCGAGGGACGTCTCGAAGGCGACGATCGACGGTTCCACCATGCTCATCATCGAACGGAACCATCGCCCTCGCCGAACCGTTGCACGCTATGTCGCCCGGCGCCGCCCGGCCCTAGCCCGCCCCGTGCGCCACGCGATAGTGCGCCGCCAGCAGGTCCTCGCCCCAGTCGTTGGTTGGATCTCGCCAGACCGAGTGAATGTGGTTGGCGCCGTTCTGGGTGTTGTCGTATTCGATCAGCAGCCGCGGGCCGTGGACCGCGTAGTAGTGCCCCTGACCGGGTGTGTCCGGACCGGCCCAGGCGAACGTGATCGCCTCCAGCCCGGCGTCACCGATCCGCGACCATTCGGCCTCGGCCACAGCGGGCTGGCTCCGCCCGAGGTAGTGCCGGATCAGGCTCTCGAGCGCGATCCGTTGGTCCGGGTCCAGTGCCCCATACGGGATGCCGGCCGGCACGTCCCGCAGCTCCGCCCGACGGCCGGTGCCGCTCAGGATGTCGTCCGGCGCCTCCGGGTCCACGATCGCGAGGCGCCGCTGGCCGGGCGTGAACGACGCCAGGAGCGTTCTTGCGAGCCGCTCCTCCCCCTCCAGCGTCCGGCGGCCCGCCGTCGGCCCGTCCGGCACCTTCGCCGGGTTGGCACCGAGGAAGGACGGCGTGCTGCCGATGACCCGGCCGTCGCCGATCGTGAGCTGGATCGCGACATGGTGTCCGCCGACCCGCCAGCTCCACGGCGCGACATTCCCCGGCTCGCCGAAGACCGCGAATCCGTATCGACCCGGATCGCGACGCGTCACGTCCTTCCCGGTCCCGCGTTCGAGCTCGCGGAGGATCGGCTCGAGGGCGATGACGGCCCGGAGCTCCGCCGCCCCGCGCTCGCTCAGCGAGGCCGAGACGAGCGCGACCGCGGCCGCGGCCTGCGGCCCGGTCATGTCGGCGAGCGGCAGCCCGCGGCGGGCGCCCGGCAGGTAGTCCCACACGAACCGTTCGGGTTCGTCGAAGCCGAACCGCGCCCGCCGGCGCTGGGCCTCGTCGAGGGTTTCGAGCCACCGCCCGGCGGCCGCCGCGATCCGATCGCCGACGGCAGTCGTGCTCGTGCTTGTCACGAGCTACTCGGCGCGCGCCGCGCGACGGCGCAAGTGCTTGTCACGAGCTACTCGGCGCGCGCCGCGTCGAGGCGATCGAGGATCAGCCGGGTCACGCCCTCGACCGCCACGCGCTCCTGGGCCATCGTGTCGCGATCGCGCACGGTGACCGCGCCGTCCTCGAGCGAGTCGACGTCGACGGTGACGCACCACGGCGTCCCGATCTCGTCCTGGCGCCGGTACAGCTTGCCGATCGCGGCCGTGTCGTCGTACACGGCCATCGTGTGGCGCTGGAGATCGGCCTTGATCCGGTGGCACAGCTCGACGATCTCCGGGCGCTTCTTGAGCAGCGGCAGGACGGCGACCTTGTACGGCGCGAGGTCCGGATGGAGAGCGAGCGAGACGCGGGTCTCGCCGCGGACCTCCTCCTCGCGGTAGGCGTCGATCAGGAACGTGAACGCCGCCCGGTCCGCGCCGGCCGAGGTCTCGACGACCCACGGGATGAAGTGCTCCTCGGTCGCCGGGTCGAAGTACTCCAGGTTCTCGCCGCTCGCCTCCGAATGACGCGACAGGTCGAAGTCCCCGCGGTTGTGGATCCCCTCGAGCTCCTTCCAACCGAACGGGAAGCGGTACTCCACGTCGATCGCCTTCTTGGCGTAGTGGGCGAGCTCGTCGGGGGCGTGCTCGCGCAGGCGGAGGCGGGCCGGGGTCACGCCGTAGCGCTCGTACCAGGCCCGGCGACGGGGCAGCCATTCCTCGAACGCCGCGGCGGCGGCCTCGCCCGGGCGGACGAAGTACTGCATCTC
>JACQEF010000148.1 GCA_016200745.1 Chloroflexota bacterium
CCATGTCATCGTCATCGATCTCGCGCAGGAGATCGCCGAGTCCAGCGTAAGACACGGCTGTCTCGGTCTCGGCTGGGTTCGCGATCAGCGCTCGCATGCCTAGCGAGGTTGCCTTGTCGGTAATGGCTGCCCATAGCGCGCTCTTGCCGATTCCGGGCTCGCCATCGATCAGCACGGCGACCAGCCCCGCGTCGCGCGCTGCCGCGAGCTGCCTCCAGCCGTCCTCGACTTCGTTGTCGCGCCCCACCGCGACGCCGCGCATATGACGCCTCCCTTCCGGGACGCATCATCGCACGCGTGATCTGCCGTTTCGTTCATGGACCTGACCTTCACGTGAACGTCAAGGTTGTGCTAGTGTTGTCGGCAGATGAACGACACCAGCGGCCGCCGGCTGCTGCGGATCAACGAGGTCGCAGCCGAGACGGGCCTGACCACCCGCACCATCCGCTACTACGAGGAGATGGGCCTGCTGGAACCGGCGGCCCGCTCCGAGGGCGACTACCGCCTGTACGACGAATCGGACCTGGAGCGGCTCCAGTTCATCCGGGGGTTGCGCGACGACGCGGGCTTCTCGCTCGCCCAGATCCGGCAGCTCCTCGAGGATGAAGCGGTCCGCGAGCGGAACCGTGAGCGCTTCCGCACGACGGGCGATCCCGACGAGCGCCGTGCGCTGATCCTCGACGCGCGCGAACGGGTGGACCGGCAGATCGAGCTGCTCGAAGCCAAGGCCGCCCGGCTGGCGGCGATGATCGAGGAAGCCCGGGCCCGCGGCCGTCACCTCGACGGGCACCTGGCGGAGCTCGACGGCGGACCGGCCCCGCATCCGGGTCGGCTGGCCGGCGCCACACCCGCCGGAACGGGCGAATGATCGGCCCCGCGACGATGGTCCGCGGGCGCCTGAACGGATCGCGCGGGATCGCCGCGTTCCAGCACCGCAACTACCGGCTGTTCTTCACCGGCCAGCTCGTGTCGCTGATCGGGACCTGGATGCAGCAGGTCGCCCAGGCCTGGCTCGTGCTCCAGTTGACCGGCGACCCGATCTGGCTCGGGATCGTCGCCACCGCCCAGTTCCTGCCGGTGATGGTCTTCGGCCTGTTCGCCGGCGTTGCCGCCGACGCCCTGCCAAAGCGCCGGGTGCTGATCGCCACCCAGTCCTCGATGATGGTCCTGGCGGCCATCCTCGCGGCGCTCGTGATCGCCGGCGTCGTCGAGGTCTGGATGATCATCGCGCTCGCGTTCCTGCTCGGGATCGCCAACGCCGTGGACATGCCGGTCCGCCAGTCCTTCGCGGTCGAGCTCGTCGGCCGCGAGGACGTCGGCCCCGCGGTCGCCCTCAACTCCGCGATGTTCAACGGCGCACGCGTGGTCGGGCCCGCCGCGGCCGGACTGGCCATCGGCGCCTTCGGCGTCGCGGCGGCCTTCGTGCTCAATGCCGTCAGCTTCCTGGCGGTGATCGTCGGCCTCTGGCTGATGGACGAGGGCGACCTCAAGATCGGTGCGCGGATCGCCCGCCCGACGTCAGCCCGCGCCGTCGTCCGGAACCTCGCCGAGGGGCTCGCCTACGTGCGGCAGACGCGGATCGTCCTGCTGGCGACTGTCGTCGTCGGCATCGTCGCGACGGTCGGGATGAACTTCGGCGTGCTCATCCCGGCGTTCGCCCAGCGCGATCTCGGCAGCGACGCGACCGGCTACGGCTTCCTGATGGCCGCCTCTGGGGTCGGATCGCTGCTGGCCGCGCTGCGCCTGGTCTTCGGCGGCCGGCCGCAGCCCGTCCGCCTCGCGACCGGGGCGCTGATCCTCGGCGTCGCCTCGGTCGCGCTGGCCCTGTGGCGGATCTTCCCGCTCTCACTCGCGTTGATGGTCGTGATCGGTTTCGGCTCGATCCTCATGGCGGCGACCGCCAACACCACGATCCAGCTGGCCGTGCCCGATCAGCTTCGCGGCCGCGTCATGAGCGTCTACACGACCGTGTTCAGCGCGTCCGTGCCGATCGGCGGACTGGCCATGGGGGCGGTGGCGTCCGGGTTCGGCGCCTCGCTTGCGATCGCGCTCGGCGGTGCCCTCAGCGTCGCCGTCGGCCTGGGCGCGCTCGGGTGGGGCCGACGGGACGGCTTCGCGATCCCGGAACCGCCATCGGTCGGCGTCCGGTCGGCGGTCGCGGGCGTGTCGGGCGCTCGCCCACGCTGACCGAACCGCGGAGCCACGGCCGGCCGTCGACGGCGATCGGACCGAGGCACATCACCCGCCGGCCCCGATCGGGTCGGATCGATCGCCGGCCGGGACGGCCGCGATCGCGTAGCGCTGGGCGAACCGGCCGCGGACCACTCGGACCGGTCGCAGGCCCGCCGCGTACAGCATCGCCGCCGCCTCCTGCGGCCGATAGGCACGGCGGACCGACAGCGGCGCGTCGTGCCGCGTGTATCGGTTCGCGGTCAGCAGGTGCCCGGCCAGCCAGGCGCCGACCCAGCCGACCCTCGTCCGATCGAGGTCGTTGACCACCACTCCGAGACGCGCGACCCGCCCCATCTCGCGAAGGACGTCGACGGCGACCGCAGGCTCCAGGTGGTGCAGCGCGAGCGAGGCGTGGGCAACGTCGAACGACCGATCGGCGAAGCGGAGGTTGCGACCGTCCCCGACATGGAGCTCGACGTCGGCCCCGTTGGTCCCGCCCAGCAGCCGGACGGCCGCCGCGAGCACATCGGGACGGCTGTCGATTCCGACGACGTGGAGCCGCCGGCCTCGGGTTCGCGCTCGGCGGGCCAGGGCCGCCGGGAGATCCGCGCCGGCGGTCCAGACGTCGAGCACGGTCAGCTCGGCCCGATGAGCGGTCAGGGCGTCGAGCGCCGCCGCACTGAGACGGCTGCCGCCGAGCCAGCGGTTGATCCGCCGCAGGTCGCGCAGGTGCCCGTCCAGCGCGGCCGGCTCGCCGAGCGGGCCGTCGAGGAACTCGTGGGCGTTGGTGAGGCGCTCCATCCCGGCGGAGGCTACACGACCGCGCCATCGCGGCCGTTGGCCGGCCGGAGCCGGGTGCCCGAAGGTCAGTGACATAATGGCCGCCATGGCGACCCAGACGGATTCGCGTCTCGTTCCTGCTTCCGGTCACGCACCCTCGAGCTGGGGGCTCGGCGATGGGCAGGCGATCCCCTGGGAGTACGCCCCGGCGCCCGAGGCACGGGACCTGGTCACGCTCAAGGACCGCTACGGGCTGTTCGTCAACGGCCGGTTCGTGCCCGCATCGGACGGCGGCACCTTCGCCACGGTGGATCCGGCCACGGAGGAACAACTCGCCGTGGTCGCTCGGGCGACCACCGCCGACGTCGATCGGGCGGTCCGGGCGGCGCGCCGCGCGCAGTCGCGGAGCTGGGGCCGCCTGTCCGGCAAGGAACGCGCGAAGTACCTGTTCCGGATCGCCCGGATTCTTCAGGAGCGCTCGCGCGAGTTCGCCGTCCTCGAATCGATGGACTCCGGCAAGCCGATCAAGGAGAGTCGTGACGTCGACGTGCCCCTTGCCGCGGCGCATTTCTGGTACTACGCGGGCTGGGCGGACAAGCTCGAGTACGCGTTCCCGGGTCGTGTCGCCCGTCCGCTCGGCGTAGCGGCCCAGATCATCCCGTGGAACTTCCCGCTGCTGATGCTGTCGTGGAAGATCGCCCCGGCCCTGGCCGCCGGCAACACGGTCGTCCTCAAGCCCGCGTCCACGACCCCGCTCAGCGCCCTCCTCTTCGCCGAGGTCTGCCAGGAGGCGGACCTCCCGCCGGGCGTCGTCAACATCGTCACCGGGCCAGGCGAGATCGGGATGGCGATGGTCACCCACCCGGGCATCGACAAGGTCGCCTTCACCGGCTCGACCGAGATCGGCAAGCGGATCGCCCAGGGCGTCGCCGGCACGGACAAGGCGCTGACGCTCGAGCTCGGCGGCAAGGCCGCCAACATCGTGTTCGATGACGCGCCGCTCGACCAGGCCGTCGAGGGGATCGTCAACGGGATCTACTTCAACCAGGGCGAGGTGTGCTGCGCCGGCTCGCGACTGCTGGCCCAGGAATCGATCGTCGAGCCATTGATCGACAAGCTCAAGGACCGGCTGGCCACGATCCGGGTCGGTGACCCGCTCGACAAGAACACCGACGTCGGCGCGATCAACTCGAAGGCCCAGCTCGACAAGATCACCGAGCTGGTGGCGTCCGGCGTGGCCGAGGGCGCCGAGCTCTACCAGCCGGCCTGCGATCTGCCGGACCGCGGCTTCTTCTTCCGGCCCACGCTGTTCACCAACGTGGCGCAGAGCCACCGCATCGCCCGCGAGGAGATCTTCGGGCCGGTCCTGTCCGTGCTCACCTTCCGGACCCCGGACGAGGCGGTCGAGAAGGCCAACAACACGGTCTACGGGCTGTCGGCCGGGATATGGACCGACAAGGGCTCGCGCATCCTCGAGATGGTCGGCCGGATGCGGGCCGGCGTCGTGTGGGCCAACACCTTCAACCGGTTCGATCCCACGTCGCCGTTCGGGGGCTACAAGGAGTCCGGCTTCGGGCGCGAGGGCGGGCTCCACGGCCTGCTCGCCTATGTCCGGCTGGAGGACCGCTGATGGCGACGCGCGGGCGACCGCCGGCGTCGGCGGGTCGTGACGGCACGTCCCGCGCGGCGGCGGCTCGAGCCGGCGCCGTCGCAGCCGAGGCGGCACCCGCCCGGCTCGAGGTTCGCAAGACCTACAAGCTGTATATCGGCGGGGCGTTCCCGCGGACGGAATCGGGGCGTTCCTACGTGATCTCGTCCGCGGACGGTGCCCCGTTGGCGAATGCCTGTCGCGCCTCCCGGAAGGACCTGCGCGAGGCCGTCCGTGCCGCGCGCAAGGCGTTCCCGGGCTGGGCGGCCAAGACCGCGATGAACCGCGGCCAGGTCCTGTATCGCGTCGCCGAGCTGATGGAGGGACGCCGCGAGCAGTTCGCGACCGAGGTCTCGCAGGCGGAGGGCCTGGCACCGGCTGCCGCGCGCGATGCCGTCGGCCGGGCGATCGACCGCTGGGTCTGGTACGCCGGTTGGGCCGACAAGATCGGCCAGGTGCTTGGTTCCTCGAACCCGGTCGCGGCGCCGTACTTCAACTTCACCATCCCGGAGCCCACCGGGGTCGTCGGCGTGGTGGCGCCGGAGACGTCGTCGCTGCTCGGCCTGATCAGCCGGCTGGCACCGCCGCTCGTCACCGGGAACACCGTGGTCGTCCTCGCCAGCGAGCGCCGGCCACTCCCGGCCGTGACCCTGGCCGAGGTGCTGGCCACGTCGGACGTCCCGGGCGGCGTCGTCAACATCCTGACCGGTCGCCGTTCCGAGTTGGTGCCCGTGCTGGCGGGCCATGCGGACGTCGACGCGCTTGACACGTGGGGGGTCCCGGACAACCTGCGCGTGGCGACCGAGGAACTGGCGGCCGAGGACATCAAGCGCCTCCTCCGGCGACCGACGAAGACCGTCGAGGCCCGGTTCGACTGGCTGGACGACGCCGCCGCCGAACGCCCCGAATGGATCGCCGCCTTCCTCGAGATGAAGACGGTCTGGCACCCGATCGGCGCCTAGGTCCCGGCACCGCGCGGTGACGACGACCCAGCGCGTCGAGCGACGCACGTACGTCAAGGCCGACTCGCGCATCGTCTGGGGCACCCTTCACGATCCGGCCGCCCAGGACGTCCTCTACCCAGAGCTCCGACTCGGGCCGGCCGCCCCGAGCTGGCCGGCCGCCGGGGCCACCCGCTCGGCGCGCCTCCGGTTCGGGCTCCTTCGCGCGAGCGTCCGGGAAGAGAGCCTCGAGGCCCGGCCGGAGAGCCGGTTCCGGACCGTGCTCGTCGGCGACGGGATCCGCCTGGAGCGGGCGTGGACGCTCGAGCCGGGCGCGGGCGGCGGGACCCGCGTGCTGGCGACCGCCGACCTCGTGACGACCGGCCGCTGGGTCGGCCGGCTCATCCGGCTGGGCCGCGGGTCCGCGCCGGCGCTGGTCGAGACGAACCTGCGGATCCTCAAGGAGATGGCCGAGGGCGGCGGCCGCTGAATCCCGGCGGCGCC
>JACQEF010000138.1 GCA_016200745.1 Chloroflexota bacterium
AGGTCGTGCCCTCCATCCGGATGTAGCACCACTTCCGGTCGAGCAGCCACGGCACGTGGTCGCTGGGCCCGACGTGGATGTCGTCCGTGTCGATCTCGTAGTCGAGCATCGAGGTCACGGCATTCGTCTTGCTGATCTTCTTGGACTCGAGCCGCTCGCGCTCGAGCATGTTCAGGAAGTCCGTGTTGCCGCCGAAGTTGAGCTGGTACGTCCGGTCCAGGCGCACGCCGCGGTCCATGAACAGCCGGGTCAGCACGCGGTGGGTGATGGTGGCCCCGACCTGGCTCTTGATGTCGTCACCGATGACCGGCAGCCCGGCTTCGGCGAAGCGCCGCTGCCAGTACGGCTCGCGGCCGATGAACACCGGGATGGCGTTGATGAACGCGACGCCGGCCGTCAGCGCCTGCTCCACGTACCACTTGGTCGCCTCTTCGGAGCCGACCGGCAGGTACGACACCATGACGTCGACTTCGCGCTCCTTGAGGATCCCCACGATGTCGGCCGTGGGGCCGGGCGCCTTCTCGATGATCTGGCTGAGGTACTTGCCGAGGCCGTCGTGGGTCATCCCGCGCTCGACGGTCACGCCCATGTGGGGGACCTGCTGGAAGACGTAGGTGTTGTTCGGCTTGGTGTAGATCGCCTCCGACAGGTCCTTGCCGACCTTGTTCTTGTCGATGTCGAAGGCGGCCACAAACTCGATGTCGCGGATGTGGTAGCCGCCCAGGTTGACGTGCATCAGCCCGGGGACGAAGTCGTCCTCCTTGGCGTTCTCGTAGTAGTAGCGGCCCTGGACGAGGCTGCTGGCGCAGTTGCCGACGCCCACGATGGCGACCCGGATCTTGCCGTCACCGCGACGCCCTGACCCGGCCCACGTGTTGCCGGGGGTCGAGCCGTTCTTGCCGTTGCCGTTCTTGCTCACGTTCGTTCTCCGTGCTCCTTGGGGCTAGGGGGATTGTCGTCTGGCTTGCCGGCGGACGTGCAGGATCCGCTGGATGGTGGTGATGGTCGCGCCGATCGCGATGATGGCGAGGGCGACAAGGAGGATGAGGCCGCCCGGCTCGATGCACGACTCGATGCACGCGGCGCCCTGGCCCGGCTTGATGTACGGACGCGAGCCGGCGAGGACGAGGCCTAGGCTGAGGATGACCAGGCGAACCTCCCGAGGCATGATCCCCACGGCGGCCATGCCGCTACCCGCCGTGAAGCCCAGTCCCTCGGACTTCGCTCGCGCATAGCTGACCATGACGGCCGCGCCCATCGCGACCGTGGCGACGACGGCCGCCTCCGAGAAGCCGGCGGCACTGCTGCCGACGACGATCCCGATGTAGACGACCACCTCGCCGGCCCGGTCGAAGACCGAGTCGTAGAAGGCGCCGAGGTTGCTGACCTTGCCGGTCGCCCGGGCGAGCGTGCCGTCGAACATGTCGAACACGCCGCCGAGGAAGATGACGATCCCGCCGGCGAGCCACAGCTGCCCGGCGACGAGGACGGCGCCGATGACCGTGATCGCGAAGCCGATCAGGGTCAGCGCGTCGGGCGTGAGCCCGAGCCGGCCCATCCCGAGGGCGATCGGCTCGAACGCCTTCTTCACCCGCGCCCTGGAGTCGTTGGAGATCGTCACGGTCAGCCGGCGAACCCGAGGACCGCCCGCTCGCGCGCCGCGAACTCGGCGAACGCCTCGCCGCGTAGCCGGCAGACCGTCTCGCGGCCGTTCCGGCGGGTCTCCACGACGCCCGCCGCTCGGAGCCGACCGACATGCCACGAGACCAGCGGCTGCGACAGGCCGACGTGATCGGTCAGCTCGGTGACCGTCGCGTCGCCGGCGACCAGGCGTCGCACGATCCGCAGCCGGTTCACGTCCGCCATCGCCTTGTGGAAGATGCGCAGCTGGCGCAGGTCCTCGGGCGGCGCGATGGCCGCGGCGATGGTGCTCCGAACGCGGGCTCGAGACGGGGACAGGTGGGTGACTCCGCTGCCGGACCGTGGTCGTATCAACCCCGGTTTATATCAATGGGCGTTGATGCTAGGCGCCTGAAGGTTCCGATGTCAAGTGCGAGGAACCGAGGGGTGGCTCCAGTTGTCAGAATCGGGCCACTACCGGACATGGGTCAGAGGCACCGCGCCCGGGCCGGGCCTCCCGATTCCGGCGGAGCATGCGCCCAGGGACTCTTCGGGCCGAACCGACGACTCCGCCGCGCGCCGATCCTGCCGCCCGGTCGCCGCCCGAGCGTGGGGATCGAGGTCGTGTCGGCATGTTCGTGGGCCGAATCGAAAGGTGCCGGGCGCGTCAGCCCGGAGCCGCCGGCCACAAGAGTCCCGCGGTGACTCGTCCGCCGTTTCGCGGCGTCTTGGGCAGGGCGGGATCGGGACGCACGGCGGGATCGGGACGTTGGGCAGAAGCGGGACGGCTCGCCGCCTCCCGAGCCCGCGCTGTCGTTCTGCGCTGACGACACTCGGCGGCCGACTGGTCGCCGGCCACACGCAACTACACTCCCCGCCATGGATCGACGTGCGGCCTACGTGCTGCTGGTCGTGTTCGGTGCGGGCGTCTTCCTGGCCGGGCTCGAGCTGATGGTCACGGCGGTGGCGCTGCCGTCCATCCTTGCCAACCTCGCCGGGACCACCAGCGCCACCGCCTGGGTCGAGCTCCGCAAGGCGAGCTGGATCATCAACGGCTACCTGCTGGTGTACATCCTGGTCATGCCGCTGGCGGGCCGGCTGGCCGACGTGCTGGGCACACGCCGGCTGTTCATGGCCGCCCTCGCGATCTTCGTCCTCGGGTCCGCCCTCGCCGGCGCCGCGCAGAACCTCGACCAGTTGATCGCGGCGAGGGTCGTCCAGGCGCTCGGCGGCGGCGTGCTCGTGCCGGTCGGCACCGCGGCGGCCTCGCACCTGTTCGACGGCCCGGCCCGGCCTCGGGCGCTCGGGGTCATCGGCGCGCTGACGTTCCTCGGGATGGCCGCCGGCCCCGTCGTCGGGGCCGCGATCCTGGGCTCCGTCCACGCCGACACGGCGCTGGCGACCCTCGGTGCCGGTCCCAACGACACACTGACCGCGCTGGTCTCGTCGGCCTGGCGGTGGGTGTTCTACCTGAACGTCCCGATCGGCCTGATCGCGCTGATCCTCGCCGGGGCGGCGTCGGCCGCCTGGGAGACGCCGCACCATCCCGGCCGCCTCGACGTCCTCGGAGCGACCTGGTTCGGGCTGGCACTCGTCGCCGGGCTCGTCGGGCTGACGCTCGTGGGAACGCGGCAGATCGCCGAGAGCGGCGTCGACCCGACCGTCGTGACCGCCGGGTTGCTCGGTGTCGCCGCGGTCGCGTCGGTCGTCGCCGTCGTCCGCGGGCTCCGGGTCGAGGACCCGTTCCTCGATCCACGGCTCTTCCGGAGCGTACCGTTCAGCTCGGCCGCCCTCGTGTCACTGCTGACCGGCTACGGGTTCGCGACCGCGATCATCGGCGGGGCCGTCTTCGTCGATCGCGTGCTGTACGGCGGCCCGGACGAGCAGCGGATCGCCCTCGGGGCCCTCGCGGGCGCGACGGCCGTGGGTGCGCTCGCCTCCGGCTTCATCGTGCGGGTGATCTCGCTCCGCCTGGTGACGCTGGCCGGCCTGCTGCTGAGCGTGGCGGGCTTCGCCGCCATGGCGACCTGGCGATCCGGGACGCCCATCGAATCGGTCGCACTGGCGCTCGGCGCCTTCGGGTTCGGCTTCGGGCTGACGGTGACGCCGCGCTCGACGGTGGCGGTGGAGGCCGCGGGCCGGCGAGCGTTCGGCATGGCGTCGGCCGTCGTCACGGTGGCCCGGATGATCGGCATGGCCGTGGGATTGGCGATCCTGACCGCCTACGGCTCGACGACGATCGATCGCCTCGCCGACCAGATCTACGCCACGTCCGATTCGTACCGGCAGTTCATTCCGGAGCGGCTGCGGGACCGGCCGCTCAAGGACCCGTTCGTCGTGGACGCGCTCGAGGGCTGGGCCTCGCGCGAGGCCGCCGGGATCATGGTCGGCCTGTTCCTGGTCGCCGGCGCCGTGACGTTCGTCGCCATCCCGCCGGCGCTCGCCCTGGGCGGCCGGCACGGCCGGGGGACGCGTATGCTGCGCGACGACTCCGCAGCCGCCGAAGGACCCGACACCGATGTCCTCGACACTGAACCGGGCCTCGCCCTCTAGCCCGTCCGCCGGCACGATTCGCGTCGCCGTGGCGACCGGCGACGGCGGCAGCGACGGCGTCCGCGACCTCGAGGGCGCCGACGCCCTGGCGGCCCTGCCCGCATTGTGCCGCGAACCGGACGCGTCGGTCTGGGTCGACCTCGTGACGCCCAGCGCGGACCAGGCCCAGGCGGTCGGTGCCGCCCTCGCCCTCCACCCACTCATCGTCGAGGACGTGCTCGAAGGCAACCAGCGCGCCAAGATCGAGACGACCGACGGGGTCATCCACATCGTCCTGTTCCACCTGACGTACGACGAGAAGGTGGCCACGTCCGAGCTGGACATCGTCATGGGTCCCGGCTACCTGCTGACGGTCCACGCGGCGACCTGGGATCCACGCGACTCGAACAAGCTTCGCTCCGGCATCGGGCCGGTCCTGCGGCGCGGCCCGGATCACCTGCTCTGGGCGCTGGCCGATGACATCGTGGACGGCTACTTCCCGTTCGCCGACCGGCTCGGCGACGCGATCGACGCCGTCCAGGACCGGGTGGTGCAGAAGGCGACGCCCGAGGTGCTCGAGCAGCTGTTCCTGCTCAAGCGCGAGCTGATCGAGGTCCGCCGGGCCGTCAGCCCGGTGCGCGAGGTGTTCAACCAGCTGACCAACCGCGACATCACCCTGATCGACGAGGAGGAGCTGGTCTACTACCGCGACATCTACGACCACATCATCCGGTTGACCGACGAGCTCGACAACTATCGCGAGCTCGCCTCGGCGACGCTCGACGTCTACCTGAGCACGATCAACAACAACCTGTCGATCATCATGAAGCGGCTGACCGGCGTGACCGTGATCCTGGCCGGGATCGGGGCGGTCGCCGGGATCTTCGGCATGAGCGAGGCGGGGACGGCGCTCGGGGGCTCGGAGGCGCCCGGGTTCTGGCTGGTGACCACGATCACGGTCGGGATCGCCGCCACCGCAGCGATCGTGCTCCGCCGGATCGACTGGATCTAGCCGCCGGTCTCGCGATCGAGCGCGCGCGAGATCCAGGCCAGCATCCGCGCCGCCTCGAACGGCGTGTCCAGCACGAGGTCCGCGGTCGCCCGGACCTCGTCGGGCGTCCCGTGCGGGCCCGTCACGCCGACGGCGAGGGCGTCGAGCTCGCCGGCATCGCGCCGGGCCCGCAGCACCGCGAACGCGTCGACGTCGCTCAGGTCATCGCCGAAGGCGATCGCGGTGGCCGGGCGCAGCTCCCCGAGAAGGCGCTCGAGCGCCTCGCGCTTGCCGCCGGCGGTGCGCGGCCGGAGATCCACGACCAGCCGTCCCCGGTAGTGGGCCAGGTCGTGCGGCGGGAGCTCGCGGTCGACCCGTTCGATGGCGGCCTCGACGGCCGCGCGGGCCGCGACGCGATCCTCGGCCTGGCGGACGTGGAAGGCGACCGACGGGCCCTTGCGCTCGACGAACAGCCAGGCCGGCGAGCCGAGGAGTCGCGGCACGCGCTCGGCGAGGATCGCCGCCGGCTCGACCGAGGACTCGTGACCGGCGACGATCGTGGTCTCGACGCGTTCGGCGGCCCGGCCTCGCGGGTACGTCCCGGTCTGGAGCCCGTGATCGCCCAGGTAGCGGATCCCGCCGACCCGGACGCGGGTGGCGGCGTCCGGTACCGCTCGACCGGTCAGGATCGCCACCGCCAGCCGGTCGGGCCGGGTCCGCTCGATGCGCGCCAGGCGACGGAGCGCGCGGCGGGCGAGCGGCACGATCGTGGCCGCGGCCGGGGCGCGCGATCCCTCCGCCAGGGTCCCGTCGAAGTCGGACACGATCAGGAGCCGGCCCGGACGAGCGAGGAGCCGCTCGAGATCGTCTCGACCGGGGCGGGCGCTCGACCTCGGTCGGGCTCGCCCGGAGACACCCGCGGTCAAGGGGTGACGTCCACCCCGGGCAGGATGGATTCGAGTCCGTGGACCATCGTGTCGGCGCCGATCCCGCTCGCGGCCCCGTCGCGGACGATCCCCTTCGCGTCGATCCAGAAGTGGACCGGCAGGGCGACGGCGCCCCAGCGCGCGGCTGCCGTCTCGTCGCCGTCCAGCCCGAGCGGGAACGTGGCGTTGAACCGCTGGGCGAACCCCGCGACCGTGCAGGGCGGACACCCGGTCGCCATGAAGTTCACCCAGACCGGCTTGCCCTTGAGCGAGGCGAGGTCGATGGTGCCACCGCGGACCTGGGGCGCCACGAGCGCGGGCGCGGGTTCGCCGACGTGGAACCCGGCGCCGGACGGGGCGCCCGCGCTGGCCGGGGCGGGATCCATGGAGGCCGGGGTCGCGGGCGGGATGGGTGACGGCGTGCCCGAGCTCGATGGCTGGGTGATCGACGGGGCCGGTGTCGGTGGCGAGGCCGGCTCGGGCGCGAGCGCGAGCAGGCCAAGCAACAGGATGGCCGCCACGCCGACCCCGGCGAGCAGCCCGGCGGCGATCGCGAATCGGGGCCCCATCGCTGCGGAGGGTACCAGTACGAGCGGCCGGAGGCGGAGCCGGGGGAGCCGCTGCTAGCATGTCGCTCCCATGGCCGACCTGGCGGAGAGGATCCGCACGAGACTCGTCCCCGCGCTCCTGACCGCGTTCGGGGTCACGATGCTGGCGGCCGGCCTCCTGTCGTTGACGGGTGGTGTGACCGCGGACTCGCTGGGCACGCCCATGCCGTCGGCCATGACGGCCGCGCCGACGGGCACGCCACTGATCACCCTGCCGCCGCTCGAATCGGTGGGCCTGCCGACCGCCAGCCCGACTCCGCCGGCCGATCGGGTGGCCACGCGGGTCCGGATCGCCGCCCTCAAGATCGACCTTCCGATCGTGGCGCCGCCACCAGGCGACAACGCCTACCCGTACTGCAACGTGGCGATGTACCTGACGACCCTCGGGCAGCCCGGCCAGGGACGCGCGACCTACCTGTACGCCCATGCGCGGACCGGCATGTTCCTGCCGTTGCTCGATGCCTCGCTCGTCCAGAACGGCAAGAGCATGCTCGGGATGGTCGTCGAGGTCTGGACCAGCGACAACCAGCGGTTCCTGTACGAGATCACGGAGGTCCGGCGCCACCAGACGGACCTGGCCGATGCGGCCAACGCGACCACGGAGCAGCTCTGGTTGCAGACATCGGAAGGACCCAAGGGCACGGTGCCCAAGCTCCAGGTCGTGGCCGAGCCCCTGTCGCAGGAGGCCGCCGACCCGGCGGATGCGCATCCGGTGGCGAAGCCCCTCGTCTGCGGCTGAAGGCCGGCGGCGCCCGGCGCGGCGCGTGCCCGGCGCGGCGGCGGGCGAGTTAGCTCGTGATCAGCGCCCGGGCGGCGTGTCCCGCGGCTTCGAGGAGGGTGGTGGTGAAGAGCCCCAGCAGAATCGTCAGCGCGGTGGCGGCCGCCAGGCCGCCCCACAGCAAGGCGCCGTGGCGCAGGACCTGCGGCTCGGTCGCCGGCTCGCGCATGAACATGTAGACGACGACCCGCAGGTAGTAGAACGCCGCAACGGCCGCGTTGAGGACCGTGATCACGGCGAGCGTCGTGAGCGGCCCGCCGGCCTGGACCGCGGCGATGATCACGTTGGCCTTGGCGAAGAACCCGGCCGTCGGCGGGATCCCGGTCAGTGACAGGAGGAAGAGCGTCATCAGGATCCCGAGGAGCGGCTCGCGCCGGCCGAGCCCCGCGAACGTCGCGAGGCCCGAGGTCACGCCGGCCCGCTTCTGGAGTGCGGCCACGACCGCGAACGCGCCGAGGTTCATGAAGGCGTAGGCCGCGCCGTAGAAGAGGAGCGCCTCCAGCCCGTCGATCCGCCCCTGGCCGTCGCCCGCCCAGGCCGCCAGCCCGACCAGCATGTAGCCCGTGTGGGCGATCGAGCTGTAGGCCAGCATCCGCTTGACGTTGTCCTGGGTCAGCGCGACCAGGTTGCCGAGCGTCATCGTCAGCGTGGCCAGCACGATCATCACGGGCAGCCACCATTCGGACAACGGTCCGAGCGTCTCGACGAACAGGCGCAGGATGAGCGCGAACGCTCCGACCTTGGGCAGGACGGACAGGTAGCCGGTCACCGGCGTTGGCGAGCCCTGGTAGGCGTCCGGTGTCCAGTAATGGAACGGCACCGCGGCGATCTTGAAGGCGACGCCCGTGGTCATGAACGCGAGACCCATCGCCAGGCCCGGCGACAGCGGCGCGGTTCCGGCGACGATGGCCGACAGGGCCGCGGCAACCTCGTCGACCCGGGTCGTGCCGGTCAGGCCCCACACGAAGGCGAGGCCGAACAGGAAGATCGCCGAGCTGAACGACCCGAGCAGGAAGTACTTGATCGCACCCTCGGTCGAGTAGGCATCGGTCTTGTGGAAGGCGGCCAGCATGTAGCCGGGCAGCACCATCAGCTCCAGCCCGAGGAACAGGACCAGGAGGTCGGTCGACGCAGCGATCAGCATGGCGCCGGTCATCGCGAACACGAGGATCGTGGCGTACTCGGCGACCGGCAGGCCACGCGGGACCAGGTAGTCGGGCCCGAACACGACGGTCATCGCGATGATCGCGATGAACAACAGATCGAGGAACGTGGTCAGCGCATCGACCCGATAGGCGCCGTTGAACGCGGACCCGGGCGACGCGCCGGCGATCGCCGTCAGCCCGGCGGTGATCGCGAGACCGATCAGCGCACTGGCCACCGCAACGGACGGCCGGCCGGGCCGGATCAGGTCGATGACCATGATGCCGCAAGCCGTCAGGATCCCGGCCACGAGCGGGGCGATGGTCGCGAGGTCCTGCCAGCTCAATGGGCGGCCCCACCTTCCGCGGCGGAGGTCACGGCCGTGCCGCCGCCCACGTCGGACCGGGGCCGAATGACCGCCCAGCCGGTCCGGGCCAGGATGCCGACGATCACGAGCCCGATCACGGCCACCTGGACCTCGGTCTGGATCCCGATCACCGGGGCG
>JACQEF010000134.1 GCA_016200745.1 Chloroflexota bacterium
GGCTCCTGTCTCGTCGGGCGGGATCTGGTTCACCCCGATCCGGCGGCGGAAGACCCAGTAGGTCCAGCCCTGGTAGAGCAGGACGAGCGGGGTGAAGATGACCGCCACGACGGTCATGATCGAGAGCGTGTACGAGGTCGAGGACGCGTTTGTCGTCGTCAGGCTGTAGGCCGGGTCGATCGTCGAGGGCATGACGTCCGGGAAGAGCGCGACGAACAGGGCCACGACCGCGAGCCCGATCGTCGCGGCGCTGCCGGTGAACGCCCAGCCCTCGCGCCCGAACCGGGTCCGGCCGGCTCCGGCGGCGACGGAGCCGAACGCCCCGCCGCGTTCGCGTATTGAGGAGCGTCGAGATGGAGCTCACGACGATCTGGTTCGCATTGATCGCGTTCCTGTGGATCGGCTATCTCGTGCTCGAGGGCTTCGATTTCGGGGTCGGGATCCTGCTGCCGGTCATCGGCCGGAGCGATCGGGAGCGGCGTGCCGTGATCGCCACGATCGGCCCGGTCTGGGACGGCAACGAGGTATGGGTGCTGGTCGCCGGTGGCGCGACCTTCGCGGCCTTCCCCGAGTGGTACGCGACGCTGTTCAGCGGCTTCTACCTGCCACTCTTCCTGATCCTCGTCGCGCTGATCATCCGCGGCGTGGCCTTCGAGTTCCGGGGCAAGCGAAGCGATGCCTCGTGGCGGCTCCGCTGGGACGCCGCGATCTTCATCGGCTCGCTGGTGCCGGCGATCCTGTGGGGCGTAGCGTTCGCCAACATCGTGGCCGGCGTCCCGATCGACGCCAGGCACGAGTTCACCGGCGACCTGTTCACGCTGCTCAACCCGGACGGGCTGCTCGGCGGGCTCACCACGCTCGGGCTGTTCGTGACCCACGGCGCGGTGTTCCTGGCGCTCAAGACGACCGGCGAGCTGCGCGCCCGCGCGAACCGGACGGCCGCCATGGCCGGCCTGGTCACCGCGGTCGTTGCGGTCGCCTTCCTGGCCTGGACCCAGCAGCAGCGCGGCGACACCGGCTCGCTCGCGGCGTCCGTGGTCGCGGCGGTCGCGCTGGTCGGCGCGTTGGCGGCCAACCGTCTCGGACGCGAGGGCTGGGCGTTCATCGGCACGGCCGTGACGATCGCGCTGGCCGTGGTGGCGCTCTTCGCCGCGCTCTTCCCGGACGTCATGCCCTCGAGCACCGATGCCGCCTTCAGCCTGACGACGACCAACGCGTCCTCGACCGAGTACACGCTCCAGATCATGACCGTGGTCGCAGTGATCTTCACCCCGCTCGTCCTGCTCTACCAGGGCTGGACCTACTGGGTCTTCCGCCGCCGCGTCGCGCTCGACCAGCTCCCGCATGACGAAGGGGTCGAAGGCGCCGCCTGACGAGCGCCGTCGCACGATTCGTCCGTCGTGACGCCGCTCGATCGCCGCCTGCTCCGGATCGCTCGCGCCGCCGTCGCCTACCTGCTGGTCACGATCCTGCTCGGCCTGCTCGCGGCAGGGCTGGCGATCGGCCAGGCCGCGTTGCTCGCCGACGCGGTCAGCTCGGCCTTCCTCGGCGGGGCGGGCCTCGACACGCTCGGTGGGACCCTCGCCGCCCTTGCGCTGGTGCTGGCCGTGCGAGCCGTGACCGCGTGGGCCCAGGACGCCAGCGCCCATCGCGCGGCCGCGGCGGTCAAGACGCGGCTCCGGGCAGCGATCCTCGAACGCGGCGTCCAGCTCCGGGCGGGACGATGGGCGGGACCGGGATCGGGCGAGATCGTGGCGCTGGCGACCCGCGGCGTCGACGCGCTCGACGCTTACTACGCGCGGTACCTGCCGCAGCTCCCGCTCGCCGCGATCGTGCCGGTCGCGGTGGTCGCCGCGATCGCCGGGTCGGACCTCGTCGCGGCCCTCACGGTCGGGCTGACCGTGCCGCTGATCGTGGTGTTCATGGTCCTCATCGGCCGCGCGGTCGAGCGGCACCGCCGCCGGCGCTGGCAGGCGCTGACCCGGCTCGCCCGCCACTTCCTCGACGTCGTCCAGGGCCTGCCCACGCTCAAGGTGTTCGGCCGGGCCAAGGCCCAGGTCGCGTCGCTCGAACGGGTCACGGACGCCTACCGGGTCGAGACGATGGCGTCGCTCCGGATCGCGTTCCTGTCCGCCTTCGCGCTCGAGTTCTTTGCCACGCTGTCCGTCGCGCTCGTCGCGGTCGGGATCGGGATCCGGCTCGTCGAGGGCAGCCTCGACCTCCGAACCGGGTTGTTCGTGCTCATCCTCGCGCCCGAGGCGTATTTGCCGCTCCGCCAGCTTGGGCTCCACTTCCACGCGAGCGAGGAAGGGCGTTCGGCGATGCGGGCTGCGTTCGAGCTCATCGACACGCCGGCCGAGCGCCTGCGGGCCGAGCGGCTGCGGGCCGAGCGGCTGCCGGCCGAGCGGCTGCCGGCCGAGCGGCCGACGACCCTGCCCGATCTGCGGACCGCGACCCTCCGCGTGGAGGGGGTGACCGTCCGCCAGCCAGGCCGCGCGCTCCTCGCGCCCGACGGCGCGTCGTTCGCGATCCGTGCCGGAGAAATCGTGGCCCTCACCGGCGCGAACGGGGCCGGCAAGAGCACGCTGCTCGCGGCGATCCTCGGGCTGGCCGGGATCGACGGCGGGACGATCACGCTGGTCGCCGACGACGGTGCGACCATGCCGCTCGCCGAGCTCGACCCACGGCTCTGGCGCCGCCACGTCGCCTGGGTGCCGCAGACCCCGTTCCTCGCGGCGGGGACCCTCGCCGACAACGTCCGGCTCGTCGCGCCGGGGGCCTCGGACGTGGCGATCCGGGAGGCACTCGACGCCGTCGGGCTCGACCGGTTTGACCCGTCGCTCGAGCTCGGTGAGGGCGGGCTCGGCCTGTCGAGCGGCGAGCGGCGGCGGGTGGCGGTCGCGCGCGCCCTTGCCCGCGACCCGGCCCTGCTGCTCGTCGACGAGCCGACCGCGGGCCTCGATGACGAGACCGAGCAGGTCGTGCTGGCGGCAATCGTGCGCCGCGCGCGTGGGGCCCGATCGATGGTGGTGCTCGTGGCCCACCGGCCCGCGGCGATCGCGGTCGCGGACCGTGAGGTGCGCCTGTCGGCCCGCGCCGACCCCGAGGCCCTCGACGGGACGGCTGCCGCATGATCGGGGAGGTACTCCGGCTGGGCGGCGCCGTGCGTGGCCGGCTGGCGCTGTCGCTCCTCGCCGGCACCGGCGCTGCGGCGTCCGCCGTGGCGCTCACCGGGACCTCGGCCTGGCTCATCTCGCGGGCCGCCGAGCAGCCGCCGATCCTGTACTTGATGGTCGCGATCGTTGCCGTCCGCGCGTTCGGGGTGTCGCGGGGCGCGCTCCGCTACGCCGAACGGCTGCCGGCGCACGACGCGTCGCTGCGGATCCTGGCCGCGGTCAGGTCGCGCACCTACCGGCGCCTGGAACGGCTCGCGCCGGCCGGCCTCGCCGAGCACCGCTCGGGCGACCTGCTGTCGCGCCTGGTCGCGGACGTCGACAGCCTCGTCGACCTGTGGCCGCGGGTCGTGCTCCCGATTGCGATCGCGACGGCCGTCTGCGCGGGCACGGTGCTCGTCGTCGCGGCGCTCGTGCCGTTCGCCGGGCTGGCACTGGCGGTGACCCTGCTCGTCGCGGGCGTCGGGGCGCCGCTGGCCGGCTGGATCGTGGCCCGACGGTCGGAGGCCCGGATCGCACCGGCGCGCGGGGCCCTGTCGGCCGCCGCGCTCGACCTTCTGCAGGCCGCGCCCGAGCTCGTCGCGGCCGATGTGGACGGCCGCGAGCTGGCGCGCCTGGCCGTGCTGTCGTCGCGGCTCCAGGACGCGGAGGCACGGTCGGCGACCGGCGCCGGGACGGGAATCCTGGTCGCGGCGCTGTCGAGCGGCGCCGCCGTCTGGATGGCACTCCTTGCCGGCGTCCTCGCCGTACGGGCCGGCGGGATCGGCGGGGTGGCCCTGGCCGTGGTCGTCCTGCTCCCGATCGCCACGCACGAGCTGGTGGGCGGCCTGGCGCCGGTCGCCCAGCAGATCACCCGGCTGCGGAGCGCGGCCGATCGACTCGGCGGCGTCCTCGGCCGGCCGGACCCGGTCGCCGAGCCGCCGGAACCGGCGGCGCTCCCGGCGGGCCCGTACGGGATCCGGATCCGCGGCCTCGGCGCGCGCTATGCGCCCGACGGGCCCGACGTCCTCGACGGCGTGGACTTCGAGCTCGGGGCGGGGGAGCGGGCGCTCGTCACCGGCCCGAGCGGATCGGGCAAGAGCACGCTCGCGGCGGTCCTGCTCCGCTTCCTGGATCCGTCAGCCGGCTCCGCCGAGCTGGTAGCGCCGTCCGGCCCCGTCGACATCCGCCAGCTGGCCGGAGACGACGTCCGTCGCGTGGTGGGGTTGTGCGCCCAGGACGCGCCCCTGTTCGATTCGACGATCGCCGAGAACGTCCGGCTGGCACGACCCGACGCCACCGACGACGAGGTCCTCGACGCCCTTCGGCAGGCGCACCTGGCGGACTGGATCGAGACGCTGCCCGACCGGCTCGGCACATTCGTCGGCGAATCCGGCGCGCGGCTCTCGGGCGGACAGCGCCAGCGGATCGAGCTCGCCCGGTCGATCCTCGCCGATCGCCCGATCCTGATCTTCGACGAGCCCACCGAGCACCTGGACGAGGCGACCGCGGCGGCGCTGACCGCCGATCTGCTGGCGGCCGCCCACGGCCGTACGGCGATCTTCATCACGCACCGCGCCGAACTGATGGCCGCGGTCCGGCCGCAGGCGACCCTCGATCTCGCGCGCCGATCGCACGGACGCGACGCCGCCGCGTCAGCCGGGGGCGCCGCCGCCGTGTCTGCCCCCTGATCAGCCCCGGTCGGGCTGACCCGTCAGCCGGTCCAGCACCCGGCGGAGGCGACCGGGCCGCTCGGGCTCCGGCTCCCGCTCGGAATCCTCGGGTTCGGCGGGCTCGTCCAGGTAGTCGTCGCTGAGCGTCTTCAGCGGGACCGGCACGAGCAGGTCCGGGCCGAGAAACGCCCCGGCGCTCTGCTCCGGACGACGACGCTGCGATCGACTCATCGGCGCGCCTCGCTGCTGCGTGGCCCAACGCTGCGCCCGGGCTTCCTTGGCGGTCAAGGGCCGAAGGGCGACTCCTCGCGGATGGCGCGCGTCAGCCGCTCGACGCCGAAGTCGAAGGCCTCGTCCACGTCGCCGCCCAGCCGGAACGCCCCGGCCAGCTCCATGTTCAGGAAGCCATTCGCCCAGGCAACCACCGTCCTGGCCGCGTCGAGGGCGTGCCGCTCGCCGGCAAGCTCGGCGGCGGTCCGGAGGAGGGCGTCGGCCGACCTGGCGTTGACTTGCGGGTCGACGCGAGCATCGTCGGGCAGGCGATCGAACAGGAGGTGATAGGCCTCGGGATGCGCGAGCGCCCAGGCGCGGAACGCGACCGCGATCGCGCGCAGCCCAGCCGCTGGGTCCTTTGCGGTTGCGGCCGCGTCGAGCGTGTGCGCGAGCTCGATCGCGACGTCGTTCGCGATGAGCCGGACCAGCTCGCTCCGCCCACGGACCCGCTTGTAGAGCGACGGCGCGCGAACGCCGACCGCGGCCGCGACCCGCGACATCGTCAGGGCCTCGAGCCCGTCCGCGTCCAGAATGGCGCGACCCGCGGCGACGATCGCGTCGGTCGAGGTGCGGGCCGGTGTCGGCATGGTGCAGCGGTCTCCATGGCTATTGACAGTAGCTATGATGGCTACGTAGTATAGCGACATGCTACTCGCAAACCTCGCCCTCCGGTTCATCGTCGAGCTCGTCGGCGTCGGATCGCTCGCCTACGTGGCGTACCAGGCGCCGCTCGATGGCGTCGCCAGGGTCGCGGTCACGGTGGCGGCCCCGCTGGCGTTCATCGTCGTCTGGGCCGTCGTGGTCGCCCCCAAGGCAACGAACGGGTTCAGCCAGCGGCAGCGCGACGCGATCGGCACCGGCTTGCTGGTGCTCGTCGCCGTGGCGCTCGGCCTGGCGGGGCAGATGGCCGCCGCCGCCGTCTTCGGTGCGATCGTGGTCGTCAACTGGGCGCTCGGCTTCGTCTTCGGCCAGGACGCGTCGGGCGCGATCGGATCGGCCGGCGGCCGGTCCCGCTAGGAGTCGGAAGGTCCCCATGCAACTCTCGTCGTCGCTTCATCGGCTCGGTTCCAGCCTCGTCAACAGCTACCTCGTCGAAGAAGGCGGGCTGGTCACGATCATCGATACCGGGCTGCCCGGCTTCTGGCGCGACCTGCCAGCCGAGCTGGCCGCGATGGGCCGCTCGCTCGACGACGTCCGGGGCGTCGTGCTGACGCATGGCGACAGCGACCACATCGGCTTTGCCGAGCGGCTCCGTCGCGAGCGCGGCGTGCCCGTCTTCGTCCACGAGCTCGACGCCGCGAGGGCCCGGGGCGCGGTCAAGAAGCCGATGTCGGGCTGGGGGCCGATCAAGCTCGGGCCGCTCGTCGGGTTCCTCGTCTACGGCGCACGGCACGGTGCGCTGCGGATCACCTACCTGACCGAGGTCTCGACGTTCGCGGACGGGGACGCACTCGACCA
>JACQEF010000135.1 GCA_016200745.1 Chloroflexota bacterium
CAAGGGCGGCGTCGGCAAGACGACGATCGCCTTCAACCTGGCCGTCGCGCTGGGCCAGCTCGACCAGCGAACGGTGCTGGTCGACGGGAGCCTCCAGTTCGGCGACCTGCGGTCGCTGCTCAAGGTGCCGGCCGACGCGCCGTCCATCCTCGACCTGCCGACGGACCGGATCGCCGAGTCCGACCTCGGCGACGTGCTCTGGCGCGACCCGTCCGGGATCGACATCCTGCTCGCGCCGCCGCGCATCGAGATGGCCGAGATGCTCACCGCCCGGGACATCGAGAAGATCCTGTCGCTGCTCCGGCGGGTCTACGGCGCGATCGTGATCGACATGTCCAGCCAGATCAACGATATCAACCTGGCGTTCCTCGACGCCAGCGACACGATCATCGAGATCGTGACCTACGACTCGACCACGATCCACAGCACGATCGCCATCGCCGACACGTTCCGGGCGATCGGTTACCCCGCCGCCAAGGTGCGGTACCTGATCAACCGGGCGGACTCGGCCGGCGGGATCGAACCGGGCGACCTCCACCGGGCCCTCGGCCGCGTCCCGGAGCACAAGGTCGTGTCCGACGGGCGCCTCGTGGTCCAGTCCAACAACGAGGGCGTGCCGTTCGTGCTGGCCAATCCGGCCGCCCAGATCAGCCAGGACCTGGCGCGTACCGCGGTCGAAGTCCTCGACGCGGGGCGGGTCGCGGCGCTCGCCGGGCGGCACTGACCGGCATCATGTCCGACCCGCGACCGATCGGGGTCTTCGACTCGGGCGTGGGCGGGCTCACGGTCCTCCGCGAGATCCTGCGCCGGTCTCCAGCCGAATCGACGATCTACCTCGGCGACAACGCCAGGACCCCGTACGGCACCCGTCCGGACGAGGAGGTTCTCGCCTTCTCCGCGCAATCGCTCGACGCGCTGGCGGCCCGCGACGTCAAGGCGATCGTGGTCGCCTGCAACACGTCGACGGCTGTCGCGCTGGGCGCCCTGCGGCGCCGCTACGATCTGCCGATTCTCGGCGTGATCCGGCCGGGCGCGTCGGCGGCGGCCCTCGCGTCCCGGAACCGCCGGGTCGGGGTCATCGCCACGCCGGCAACGATCCGGTCGCATGCCTACTTCACGGCGATCAAGGACGAGAACCCGGCGGTCGAGGTCTACGAGCACGCGACGCCCGCCCTCGTCCCGCTGGTCGAGGCCGGGTTCCTGTCCGGCCCCGCCGCCGAGACGGCCGTCGCCGAATCGCTGGCGCCGCTGCTCGGCGAGCGCGACGCCTCGGGCGAGTTCATCTTCCCGAAGCCCGCCGGCGCGACGATCGACACGCTGCTGCTCGGCTGTACCCACTACCCGTTGCTCCGGGCGGTGATCGCCGCCCAGGTGGGGGAGCGTGTCGCGATCGTCGATTCGGCGACCGCCACGGCCTCCGCGTTGGCCGAGCTGCTCAGCGTCAACGGGCTCGAGGCGCCCGGCTCGTCGCGCGGAACGGCCGCCGATCCCGGCAGTGCCGGGCACACCCGTCCCGCGGAGCACGCCGAGCCCGCCCTGCACGTGCAGCTCACGACCGGCGACCCGGAGCGGTTCCACCTGCTGGCCAGCCGGCTGTTCGGATCCGACTTCCCGGACGTCGAGCAGGTCGAGCTGGCGGTCGCGGCCCGATGAACGGGCGCGCATCGCGATCGGGTCGGCACGGCCGCGGCGCCCAGCCCGCGGCCGGCCTGTCGTGGCGCGACGACCGGGTCTGGCAGGCCGGCTTCCTCGTCGGCTCGGCCCTCGGTGCGGTGGCCACGGTGGTCGGACGCCACGCCGAACGGGCCGCCCGCCGCGGGCTCGTCGACTGGCGCGAAGTCGAGCGCATCGCCGTGGGCCGGCTGACCGGCGCACCGGGCGCGCTCGATGCCACGGAGCTCCGAGCGGCCGAGCCTGCGTATGCCGAGGCGATGACGCGGATCGTCCCGGCGCTGACCGCCGCGCTGGGCACGGCCCTGCCGGGCGTCGTCGATCGCTCGGCCGTGGTCGACCGGGCCGACTGGGTCCGCGCCAACATCGGGTCGTTCGCGTCGCTGATCGGCAAGCTCGAGGCGGACCTGCTCGACCAGGTCGTCCCGCCGGGTGGTGGGCTGGCCAAGGCCGCGATGGCGCTCGCCAACCGATGGGTCACGAACCGGCAGCTCGGGTTCCTGCTCGGGTTCATGGGCACGCGCGTCCTCGGCCAGTACGACCTGGCGCTGCTGTCGATGGAGGCGACGCCGGGGCGGCTCCTGTTCGTCGAGGAGAACATCCGCGCCACCGCGCGGGCGCTGGGCGTGCCGATCGGTCCATTCCGGACCTGGATCGCGCTCCACGAGACGACGCACGCCTTCGAGTTCGAGGCACACCCGTGGCTCCGGCCGTATCTCGCCGAGCGTCTCGAGCGCCAGCTGACCCTGTTCGGCAGCGACGCGCGCGGGATCGGGCGCGAGGCGGCGCGGGGGATCGGCCGCGCGCTCCGTGGCGAGGGAACGGGGGAGCATTGGATGGAACGCCTGATGGGCCCCGAGCAGCGGGCACTGTTCCGCGAGGTGCAGGCCGTGATGAGCCTGCTGGAGGGCTTCAGCGACTACGTCATGGACGAGGTCGGTCGCGAGCTCGTCCCCGACGTCGAGCGGATCAGCGCCCGGTTCCACGAGCGGCGGACGAACCGCACGCCGTTCGAGCGCGCCGTGCTGCGGCTGACTGGCATGGACCTCAAGTACGAGCAGTACAAGAAGGGCGAGCAGTTCGTCCGCGCGATCGCCGCGCTCCGGGGCCCGGCGGCGCTGGCCCACCTGTGGGCCGGGCCGGAGACCCTTCCTCGGGCCGGCGAGATCGAGGCCCCCGATCGCTGGGTCGCGAGGGTCCTGGACGGGACGGCGGCGTGAGCGAGCCAGAAGGCGCCGGCCGGATGCGCCACGCCGGTCCTGGCAGCGGACCGCGCGGCGCCCCCACGGCCATCGCCCTCAGCCCCATCCTGTCAGCCCGCTACCGCGCCCGCGACCTGGAGCGGATCCGGGCCGCGGCGCCCGGCGCGAGGCTCGTGATGGTCTCGGTCGAGGGCCTCGCCGACGGGCCGGTCGATGATGTCGAGGTGATGCTCCGTGGATGGCTGAGCTCGGAGGCGTTTGACCGGCTGCTGGCGCGGGCGCCGCGGATGAGCTGGGTCCACTCGGCTACCTCGGGGGTGGAACGGGCGCTGACGCCGGCCGCGCTGGATCGGGGTCTCGTGGTGACCAACGCCCGGGGCGTGTTCAGCCGGCCGATCGCCGAATACGTGCTGATGATGATCCTGGCCGTCAGCCGCCGGCTGCCCCAGCTTCTCGAGCTCCAGCGCGAGCGGACGTGGCAGCCGCTCGAGGGGACCGAGCTCCGCGACGTCACCGTCGGGATCGTGGGGCTCGGCTCGATCGGACGGGCGGTCGGCGCGCTGGCGACCAGCTTCGGCTGCCGGGTCATCGCGGTCCGCCGGCGGACGCACGACCGTTTCGATCCGTCCGACCAGGAGGACGGTGAGCCGTTCGGACCGGTCGAGCTGGACCGGGTCGGCGGTCCCGACACGCTGGCCGCGCTGCTGTCGGAATCGGACTTCATCGTGCTGGCCGCGCCGCTGACGCCCGAGACCGAGGAGATGATCAACGACGACACGCTGGCGATGATCAAGCCCGGCGCGTGGCTCATCAACGTCGCGCGCGGCCGGCTGATCGACGAGCGGGCGCTTCTCCGGGCACTCCGCGACGGCCATCTCGGCGGTGCGGTCCTGGACACGTTCCGCGACGAGCCGCTGCCCCCGATGTCCTCGTTCTACGACCTGCCGAACGCGATCGTCACCCCCCACACTGCGTGGTCGAGCGGCCGGGTGCTGGATCGGAGCGTGGAGCTGTTCTGCGACAACCTGCGCCGGTTCGCGGCCGGCGAGCCGCTGCTCAACGTCGTCGACCCAAGCGCCGGGTACTGAACCCGGCCACAATCTGGCGATGCAGACCGCCATCGTCGGGCTTGCCGGATCGGGCAAGACGACCGTCTTCAACACGCTGACCCGGGGCCACGCCGAGACCGGCGGGTACGGCGGGGTCACCCTCAACGTCGGGGTCGTCAAGGTGCCCGACCCGCGTCTCGACGCGCTGGCCGCGATCTTCAAGCCCAAGAAGATCGTCCACGCCGACGTCACCTACGTGGACATGCCGGCCCCCCCGCCCTCGACCGAGGGCCACGTCGGGACCGAGGAGCTGCCGGCCGATCACCTGGCGCGGCTCCGCGACTCCGATGCGCTGCTCCACGTCGTCCGGGCGTTCGAAGACCCGGCGAACCCGCACCCCGACGGGAGCGTCGATCCGGGGCGCGACGTCGAGCGGCTCGATCTCGAGTTCCTGCTGGCCGACCTCGCCATGACCGAGCGACGGCTCGAACGGCTCCAGGGCAGCGGTCGGCACGGGACCCCCGCCGAGCGCGAGGCGGCCGAACGCGAGGAGGTGATCCTGCGGCGGCTTCACGAAGGGCTGCAGGCCGGGTCGCCGATCCGCGACCTCCCGCTCGATCCCGACGAGGAGAAGGCGATCCGCGGGTTCCGCTTCCTGACCCAGAAGCCGGTCCTCATCCTGCTCAACGTGGGCGAGTCGCAGATCGCCGCCGCGCCTGAGCTGATCGCCCGGATCGCCAGCGAATACCACCACGAGCACGCGATGATCGAGGCGCTGTCGGCCCGGATCGAGATGGAGCTCGGCGAGCTCGAGCCGGACGAGGCGGCCGCGTTCATGGACGAGCTCGGCATCGTCGAATCCGGATTGGACCGGGTGATCGCCCTGTCCTACCGACTGCTGGGGCTGGTCTCGTTCCTCACCGCCGGACCGGACGAGGTCCGTGCCTGGCCGGTCCCGGACGGGGCCACGGCGGTGGACGCCGCGGGCGTCATCCACACGGACCTGGCCAAGGGGTTCATCCGCGCCGAGACGGTCGCCTACGACGACCTGGTCAAGCTCGGCTCGATGGCCGAGGCACGCAGGCACGGGCGGCTCCGCTCGGAGGGCAGGACCTACCGGGTCCAGGACGGCGACGTGATCGAGGTCCTCTTCAGCCGCTGACGCTCGCGTGGGACGGCCGATGCCGGTGTCGCCGGCGGCGCTCCG
>JACQEF010000136.1 GCA_016200745.1 Chloroflexota bacterium
CCATGCCCGCGCGGAGCGGCTCGTGGTTGCCGCCGATGATGTACGGGTCCTCGTGGCCCTCGAGCCCGATCCCGTGCCCGGTCCGGTGGAAGAACGCGTCGCCGAATCCCTCGGCCTGGATCGGCCGGCGGGCCGCCGCGTCGACGGCCTCGCAGGCGATCCCCGGACGGACGGCCCGGGTCGCGGCCGCCTGCGCGTCGCGCAGGACCGCGAACAGGTGCCGGAACCGCCCGTCGGGCCCGTTGGCCGGGTCGCCACCGGTCACCCACAGGGTCCGTGTCGTATCTGAGCCGTAGCCGCCGAACGTCCCGCCGATGTCGAGGACGATTGGCTCGCCGGGCTGGATCACCCGGTCGGACGCCTCGTGGTGCGGCGAGGCGGAGTTCGGGCCCGAGCCGACGATCGCGAAGAGCGCCTCGTCGTGGCCCTCCGCGAGCAGCCGCTCGCGGACCTCTCGCGAGACGTCGGCCTCGGTCCGTCCGACCAGGCGTCCGGCCGCGATCTGGTCCACGACCCGGTCGGCCGCCTGCGCCGCGAGCGTCAGCAGCGCGATCTCATCGGGGTCCTTGAGCATCCGGATCTCGCGCAGGAGGAGGGACGCGAGCGACAGCGCCGGCCGGTCCAGCCGCTCCTCAAGCGGCAGCAGGTGGCGGGCCGGCAGGTCATCCGAGACGGCGACGCGGAGGCGCGGCCCGGTGGCCGTCTTCGCGCTCCGTACCAGCCTGGCCACGAGCGCGTGGGCGTCATCGCCCTCGTCCCACGTCACGACCGGCAGCAGCCCGGCCGCCGCCGGTGGCGCGAGCGTGGCGGGTGCGGCCTCGAGGCGGGGCACGACGAGCGAGGCGTCGCCACCGGCCGGGATCACGAGCATGGTCAGCCGTTCGAGCGGCATCGCCGCGTAGCCTGCGAGATAGCGCATGTCCGCGCCGACGCCGACCAGGATTGCCGACAGGCCCGCATCCGCCGCCATGCTCCGGGCGGCGGCCATCCGCTCGGAGAAGCGGGAGGCCGGGATGACCGGGCGCGCGGCGGTCACGTGGCGGACTCCGAGGGCACCGGACCGGCGAGCCAGCCGCCGATCTGGCGCGGCCCGTCCTCGAACATCCGGCGGTACGCGAGCACGCGGTTCGCACCGGCGGCCAGCGCGCGTTGCCGGGTCTCCCGGTCGTCGTGCTGGCCGACCGCCAGCACCGAACGGCCGGCCGCGGCGGCGGCGGCAATCGCGGCGATCCCGTCGTATCCCCGGGCGGTAAGGTCGACGATCGCCCGGTCGACCTCGGGAAGGACGGCCTCGAACGCGGCCAACGACCGCGCCGGCACCACGGCCGCCCCGGCGCCACGGACGAGGCCGGCCAGCCTGGTCGCCCAGATCAGATCGTCTGCGAGGATCGCGACCCGGTCCGTCAGGGCATCGTCTCCGCGAGGTGGTCGAAGACGTCCCGCGCTGTGACCACGCCCGTCGGCGCCCCGTCGCGAACGATCGGGATGTGGCGGAAACCGCCGACGGCCATCTTGTGGATCGCCAGTGCGATCGGGTCATCGTGGCGGAGGACGACCGGGTCCGGGGTCATGAAGTCGCGGACGTGGAACGCGTCGAGGTGCTTGCCCGCCGCCTTCACCACCGCGTCGCGGTCGGTGAAGATACCGACCAGCCGCCCGTCGACGGTGACCAGCACGACGTCCGATTCGGCCTCCTGCATCCGGGCGATGACCACGTCGACGGGCGTGTCGGGACCCACCGTCAGGGGCGGCGGTGCGCCCAGCGCGTCGAGATGCTCCCCGAGCAGGCGACCCTGGAACGACAGCGCCGGCTGCGGGACGTCGTGGCCGGCCAGATCGGCACCACAGTTGTCGCAGACCTCGGCACCGGTCAGGTTGTCGAAGCCGCACACGGGACAGCGCATGCTCGTTCCCTCCGCCTACGGGCCTAGTCGACCGTCCAGGTCTCGCCGCCGTGCAGGATCTGGTCCAGGTCGCCTGCGCCGGTCCTGGCGACGGCTGCCGTCAACTGGTCGGTGATGAGCTGGTCGTGGGTCGGCCGGGCGACGGCGCGCAGGACCCCGACCGGCACCGGGAACTCGGGCCAGAACATCCGCGAAAGCATCAGCGCGAGGTACGGCTCCTCGGCCTGCTCGTCGTGGACGAGGAGGTCCGCCTCGGTGATCCCGTTCTTGCCGATCGTCACGACCTCGGGTCGCAGCCCGTTCAGCCGGATCCCCTTGTTGCGATCCTTGCCGAAGATCATCGGCTTGCCGTGCTCGAGCACGAGCATGCGGTCCTCGCGGACCTCCCGGTCGGTGAAGTCCCGCCAGGCGCCGTCGTTGAAGATGTTGCAGTTCTGGAGAACCTCCACGAAGCACGAGCCGTGGTGCCGGCCCGCTCGTTCGAGCGTTCCCTGCAGGTGCTCCGTGTGCGTGTCGACCGAGCGGGCGACGAAGCTCGCCTCGGCGGCAAGGGCGATCGTCAGCGGCATGATCGGCGTGTCCACCGTGCCGGCCGGGGTCGACTTGGTCCGCTTGCCGAACTCCGAGGTCGGCGAGGCCTGGCCCTTGGTCAGCCCGTAGATCCGGTTGTTGAACATGACCATGTTGATGTCGACGTTGCGTCGCATCGAATGGAGGACGTGGTTGCCGCCGATCGACAGAGCGTCGCCATCGCCGGTGATCACCCAGACCATCAGGTCCGGCCGGGCGGCCTTGAGGCCCGTGGCGAGCGTCGGCGCCCGTCCATGGATCGAGTGGAAGCCGTACGTGTTCATGTAGTACGGCAGGCGACCCGAGCAGCCGATTCCCGAGATGAACACGATGTTCTCGCGCGGGTAGCCGAAGTCCGGCATCACCTTCTGGGTCTGGGCCAGGATCGAGTAGTCGCCACAGCCCGGGCACCAGCGCACTTCCTGGTCGGACACGAAGTCCTTCCGGCTGAGCGCGATGACGGCCGCGTTCTCCGGACTGAGGGCTGGCGGGGCTGGCGTGGCCGCGCCGCTCGGCGCGCCGGCCTGGCTGGTGGGATCGGTCATCAGCGATTCTCCGCGAGGAGGCGGTCGGCCTCCTCGATGATCTCGACGATCCTGAAGGGCTTGCCTCGGACGCGGTTGTAGCCGATCGCGTCGATCAGGTACCTGGCGCGGATCAGCAGCGACAGCTGGCCGAGGTTGACCTCGGGGACGAGGATCCGCCGGTAGCTGCGCAGGACCGTCTCGGTGTTGGCCGGGAACGGGTTGAGGTGGCGGAGGTGGGCATGGGCGACGGCCTTCCCGTCGGCGTTCAGGCGTTCGACCGCGGAACGGATCGCGCCGTACGTCGAGCCCCAACCCAGGATCAGCAGGTCGCCGCGATCAGGCCCGAAGACCTCGAGCGGCGGGATGTCGTCGGCGATGCCGGCGACCTTGGCCGCCCGCAGGGTCATCATCCGATGGTGGTTGTCCGGGTCGTAGCTGACGTTGCCGATGACGTCGGCCTTCTCGAGCCCGCCGATCCGGTGCTCCAGCCCGGGCGTGCCGGGGATCGCCCACGGACGGGCGAGCGTGTCCGGGTCACGCTGGTACGGGCGGAAGGTCGCCGCGTCGGTGGCGTTGCCGACGACGAGGCTCGGCAGGTCGCCGATGTCCGGGATGCGCCAGGGCTCCGAGCCTGTCGCCAGGAATGCGTCGGACAGGTAGGCGACCGGGGTCATGTACTTGAGTGCGAGCCGGCACGCCTCGATCGCGAGCTCGAAGCATTCCCCCGGCGTGGCCGGCGCCACGAGCGGCATCGGCGAGTCGGAGTTGCGCCCGTACATGACCTGGAGCAAATCGCCCTGCTCGATCTTGGTCGGCATCCCAGTGGACGGGCCCGCGCGCTGGACGTCCACGACCACGAGCGGCAGCTCGACCATGACCGCGAGACCCATGGCCTCGCTCTTGAGCGCGATCCCGGGTCCGGATGAGGCGGTCAGCGCCAGCGCGCCACCGTACGACGCGCCGATCGCGGCGCCGATCGCGGCGATCTCGTCCTCGGCCTGGAACGTCTTGACGCCGAACGCCTTGTAGCCCGACAGCTGGTGGAGGATGTCCGAGGCCGGCGTGATCGGGTAGCTGCCATAGAACAGGTCCCTGCCGGCGAGCTTCGAGGCGGCCAGGAAGCCGAGCGCCGTAGCCTCATTCCCGGTGATGTTCCGGTAGGTGCCGGGAGCGAGCCTGGCGGGCTTGACGCGGTAGTGGGTGTGGAAGGCCTCGGTCGTCTCGCCGTACGCGTAGCCAGCCTTGAGCGCCCGCTTGTTCGCCTCGGCGATGACCGGCCGGGCCGAGAACTTGTCGTCGATCCAGCTGAGGGTCGGGTCCATGCTCCGCTCGTAAAGCCAGAACATCAGCCCCAGGGCGAAGAAGTTCTTGGTCAGGTCCATCTGCTTCGAGGTCATCTCGAGACCCTCGAGGGACCGCGTGTTCAGGGTCGAGATCGGGATCTCGAAGACCCGGTAGGACCTGAGCGAGCCGTCGGTCAACGGGTTGCTGGCGTAGGCGGCCTTGTTCAGGTTCGACTGGGTGAAGGCGTCGCTGTTGATGATCAGCGCGCCGCCGGCCGGCAGGTCGCCGACGTTGGTCTTGAGCGCGGCCGGGTTCATCGCCACCAGGACGTCCGGCTGGTCACCCGGCGTGTGGATGTCCGACGACGAGAAGCTGATCTGGAACCCGGATACCCCCGGCAGCGAGCCTGCCGGCGCCCGGATCTCGGCCGGGAAGTCGGGCAGCGTGCTGATGTCGTTGCCGAAGACCGCCGCGGTCCGGGTGAACTGCGTGCCGGTCAGCTGCATCCCGTCGCCGGAATCGCCGGCGAAGCGAATCGTGACCCGCTCGAGCTCCTGGACGTCGGGGCCGAGCTCCGCTGGTTGTATGGTCGTCATCCGCCTTCGGCTGCCTTCATGCGCTGGTGAAGCCGCGGCGGGAGGTTGAGCAGCTCTTCCGGGAACGACTCGGCCAGGTACTTGATGATGTCCGCCTGCCGGACGACGCCCACGAGACGGCTGGCATCGTCGACGATCGGGACGTTCCGATAGCGACCGGTTCGCATCAGCACGATCGCGTCGCGGATCGTGTCGTCGAGGTCGAGCGTGTGCGGATCGGTCGTCATGAGCGACTCGACGGGCTGACTCAGGTCGACCCGGCCGCCGACGATCTGGCCGAAGATGTCCCGCTCGGTCAGGACCCCGAGCAGCCGCCCGTCCCCATCGCAGACGAAGACCGAGTCGCCGGTTCCCGTTCGCTGGATGGCGCGGACGCAGTCGGCGAGGCGTGTCCCGGGCAGGACCGTGACGGGCTGGCGCCGGCTCAGGACGCGCAGTCGCTCCTCGGTCAACGACGGGACCCGACGCGCGACCGCGGCTTCGGTGATGTCACTCACCTCGCCAGTGTAGTGCGTCATCCGCTCCCGGGGCTGCTAGCCTCCCGCCGATGGATCGACGACGTGCCACCGGGGTCGCCCTCGTCCTGGCCTCGGCGGCCGGATTCGGGTCCGGTTCGCTGTTCGCGCAGCCCGTCTACCAGGCCGGCGTCGGCTGGCTGGTGCTGTCGGCCTGGCGGTTCCTGTTCGGCGCCGGGCTGACCTGGGGCTTCCTCCTGCTGTCGGCCAGGCGCCGGCGTGGCCTGCGGGCGCTCGACCGGCGATCAATGATCGCGGCCGTGCTCCTCGGGCTGCTGTACCTTGGGAATTCCGGGACGTACTTCGCCGGTCTCGAAACCGTCTCGCCATCGCTCGCGGCCCTGATCGTCTACCTCTACCCGGCGCTGGTGGCCGTCCTGTCGCTTCGGTTCGGACGCCGCCTGCACGGCCGGCGCGCGTGGCTGGCGCTGACGATCGCGCTGGCCGGCGTCGTGCTGGCGGTCGGCGGGATCGATCCGTCGGTCGCGCCGCCGCTCCGAGGCCTGCTGTTGATCGTCGCCTCACCGGTCATCTACGCGGTCTGGATCGTCCTGTCCGCCCGGCTCTCCGGCGAGCGCTCGGACGCGGTCGGCGACGAGGCGTCGGATGGCGCCTCGGCCACGGCGGCGACCGCGTTGATGATGTCGGCCACCGCGGCCGTGTACTGGGTGGTTGCCCTGGGAAGCGGCCAGCCGGTCCTGCCGGGCGAGGTTCCCGCAGAGGCCTGGTATGGCCTGGCCGGCGTGGGCGTCCTGTCGACGTTCATCGCGATCCAGACCTTCTACGCCGGCGCGCAGCGGGTGGGCGCCGCGCAGGCCGCGCTGATCAGCACGGTCGAACCGATCTGGACGATCGCCCTCGCCGCGGTCCTCTTCGGCGTGGCGCTGACCCCGGTCCAGCTGGCCGGCGGGGCGCTGATCCTCGTTGGCGTGCTGGTCGCCCAGACGGGACCGGCGGCCGACCGCGCGCCCGGGCCCGCGGTGCGCGTGGCGGACGAGTAGCAGAATCCGCGCCGCCCGGGCCGGCGCGGCGGGTCAGGTTGCTGGGCGGTGGTCCGAGCCGGCGGACTGGCGGGGCCGGCGTCCCTCTCGCCATTCGCCACCTGGGGTGGCACTACGCTCACCGGCTCGCACCGGACACCCCTATCGCCACTCGGTGTGGCGCATGGGGTCGAGTTCAGGCATGGTCCCGCGGCGAACATCCGTAATGCCAGTCAGGCAGGCGTATGGAAGCATCGGCGGATCCAGGCCCGCCGACGCCGATCGCGCGGACGAACGCCAGCGCCAAGGCGTACGCCAGGTCAGCGACGGACGTGCGCCATGGCCGCGCGGGCCCCCTCGGCGACGAACGAGTTGTCCGAGCCGAGCCCGATGAAGCGGAACCCGAGCTCCTGGTGGCGCGGCAGCAGGGCCATGTCGAACAGGAGGATCCCGGCCGCCTTGCCCGCCCCCTCCGCCGCCGAAACCACGCGCTCGAGCGCTGCACGGAAGCGCGGATCGTCGAACTGCCCGGGGATCCCCATGCTGTGGCTGAGGTCGGCGGGACCGATGAACAGCACGTCGACGCCGTCGATCGCGGCGATCTCCGAGGCGTGCTCGACCGCGCTCGGCGACTCGATCTGGATGATCCCCACGACGCGGTCGTTGATCGCGCGGACGTCAGCGTGACCGAGCTCGCCCAGGCCGGCGCCGCGCGTCGACAGGGCGAGGCCGCGGGTGCCATCGGGCGGGTAGCGCATGAACGAGATGACCTCGGCAGCCTGCTGCGGCAGGTCGATCCTCGGGATCATCAGCCCGTGGGCACCCAGGTCGAGCACGCGTCCGACCCGCAGCCTGTCCGCTGAACGTGGCCTCACGAGCGCGGTGGCCGGCGTGGATCCCACGGCATACAGGCTCGTCAGCAGCTCGGACTCGTGCGCGGCGCCGTGCTCGAGGTCGATGATCACCCAGTCGAAGCCGGCCCGGCCGCAGATCTCGGCGGCCATCGGCGAACCCAGCGTCACGAACGTCCCGAACAACGCGTCGCCGCCGAGGATCCTGGTGCGGAGGTCGGTGAATCCGGGAACCGGTGCGGAGCGGTGTCGGTCTGTCATGGGTGCATGATGCCCGCTCGGAGGGCTCCCGCGTTGCGACGGGGCCGTCGGGCCGCGCTGCCGGACTACGGCCCGTTGACCAGCCCGCTCGTGTCGACCACCTCGAGGTCGCGCCCCGTGACGACGTCGAGCTCATGCAGGACGTCGTCGTCGAAGCGCGGGTCGCTGGCGCCGGTGACGTACCAGGGCGATCCATTGTCGGCCAGGATCATCCCGTAGCGCTTGAGGGCCTCGGCGATGACCCGCGCCTGCGGTGACAGGCGCGACGTGTCGAACGACGCCTTGAGCCGGACGCGGAGCCCCATCGGCGGGAGTGAGGTCGAGATCGACGAACTCGCGTAATGCCGGGCCGGGTAGACGTAGGCGCGCCGGGTCTGGCTCGCGGTGAAGCGCAGCGCGTGGGCGATCACGCCAGCAGCGACCTCGTCGTAGCGGACCAGCCCGGGCAGGATCGGCAGGCCGGCCGCGTCAGCGCTCGTCCAGCCCTCGGGTCGGAGGGTGTTCGAGCGGAGGTCCCAGGTGGCGCCGCTGCCGGCCGCCCAGCCCGCGGTCCCCCGGCGTGCGTCGAACAGCTCGTACAGCCGGCAGGCGTCCTTGTCGACCAGGAGGATGTGGCCGTCTGAACCGCCCTCGATCCTCGGGCTCGCCGGGATCGGGAAGCCGACGTGATCGGATTCGTCGTCGTAGTCGAAGGAGACCGTCGCGCGTGGCGTGGCGGCGCTGACGATGTTGTAGTGGATGCCATACCCCGCGTACGACCCGAATTCCATGTGGAGGCCACGGGTCAGCCCG
>JACQEF010000137.1 GCA_016200745.1 Chloroflexota bacterium
AGGCGGCCGACTGGGTCGTCTGGCGGCTGACCGGCGTCGAGACGCGCAACACCTGCACGGCCGGCTACAAGGCGATGTGGTCGAAACGGGACGGGTTCCCGGACGCGAGCTACTTCCGAGCGCTGGACCCGCGGCTGGCCAACGTCGTGGACGAGAAGATGCGCCGCGACCTTCGACCCATGGGCGAGGCGGCCGGCGGCATCTCGGCCGAAGCGGCCGGCTGGACGGGCCTGCGGCCCGGAACCGCGGTCGCCGTCGCCAACGTGGACGCGCACGTCGCCGCGCCGGCCGCGACCGTCATCGACGAGGGCCGGATGGTCATGATCATGGGCACCTCGACCTGCCACATCGTCCTGTCCCGCGGCGAGCACGCCGTACCGGGCATGTGCGGCTACGTCGAGGACGGCGTGATCCCTGGCTTCTTCGGCTACGAGGCCGGCCAGTCCTGCGTCGGCGATCACTTCAGCTGGTTCGTCGAGCACGCCGTGCCCGGGTCGTACGAGGCCGAGGCTCGAGAGCGCGGCATGGATCTCCACGGGCTCCTGCAGGAGAAGGCCGCACGGCTCCGGCCGGGCGAGTCGGGCCTGCTCGCGCTCGATTGGTGGAACGGCAATCGCTCCGTGCTGGTCGATGCCGAGCTGGGCGGGCTGCTGATCGGCGCCACGCTGGCAACCACGCCGGAGGAGATCTATCGCGCGCTGGTGGAAGCGACCGCGTTCGGGACCCGGGTGATCATCGAGACGTTCGAGGCGCATGGCGTGCCGATCCGGGAGATCGTCGCCTGCGGCGGCCTGGCCGAGAAGAGCCCGCTGATCATGCAGATCTACGCCGACGTGACCGGCCGGCCGTTCAAGCTGAGCGCGTCCGACCAGGCGCCGGCTCTCGGGGCCGCCATGTTCGGCGCGGTCGCCGCGGGCGTCGAGGCGGGCGGGCACCGCACGATCCAGGACGCGGCTCGAGCGATGGCCAGGCTCAAGGACGGGGGCTACGAGCCGATCCCGGAGCACGCGGCCGTCTACGACCAGCTCTATCGCGAGTACCTGCGGCTGCACGACTACTTCGGGCGCGGCGGGAACGACGTGATGAAGACCCTGCGCCGGCTCCGAAGCGACGCCAACGCGGTGCCGGTGACGGACGCCGTGCCCGCCGTGGCGGCGGAGGCCTGACCGATGATTCTCGAAGCCATCCGCCGCGAACTGGTCGACCTCCACGACGAGCTGCCGCGGAACGGGCTGGTCGTCTGGACCGGCGGCAACATCAGCGCGCGTGACCCGGAGACGAACCTCGTGGCGATCAAGCCATCCGGTGTCCGCTACGGCGAGCTGACACCCGAGCGCATGGTCGTCGTGGACCTCGACGGTCGCGTCGTCGAGGGCGACCTCAAGCCGTCCTCGGACACGTCCAGCCACCTGTACGTCTACCGTCATCGGCCCGACGTCAACGGCGTGGTCCACACCCACTCGCGCTACGCCACCGCGTTTGCGGCGGTCGGGCGGTCGATCCCCGTCCACCTGACGGCGCAGGCCGACGAGTTCGGCTGCGAGATCCCGTGCGCGGGCTTCGCCGTCATCGGCGACTATTCCATCGGCCGGCTGGTGGTCGAGGGGATCGGCGACTCGACCGCGATCCTGCTCAAGAGCCATGGCGTCTTCACCATCGGCGGGTCGGCCCGTGCCGCGGTCAAGTCGGCGGTGATGGTCGAGGACATCGCCGCGACGGTGTTCATCGCCCTGCAGCTCGGTACGCCGGACGTCCTCCCGGACGACGCCGTCGCGCGCCTCCATCGCCGCTACACCACGGTGTACGGTCAATAGCCCTCGGATGGGCTGATCGGCACTCGCCAGGCGATCGCTCCCGGAGGGACGATCACCGGGGCGGTCGACCCGCCCTCGGTTCGTCGACGTGGCGGGAGGCGCGACGCGACGCGGAGGAGCGGCATGGCGGCGATCGAGCTCACCCACCTGACCCGCAGCTACGGTCGCCGGCGTGGCGTCGTGGACGTCACGTTCGAGGTGGCCGAGGGCGAGGCGTTCGGGTTCCTGGGCCCGAACGGCGCCGGCAAGACGACCACCATCCGCGTGCTCATGGGCTTCCTCCGCCCGACCGATGGGCGGGCGGCGATCTTCGGGCGCGACTGCTGGCACGAGGCGCCACTCGCCCACCGCGACGTGGCGTTCGTCGGCAGCGAGCCCGCCTATCTCGGGGAGCTTCCCGCCGGCGAGCAGCTCGACGTCATCGGCCGGCTGCGCGGACTCGAACGCGGCGCGTGGCGAGGCCTGGCCGAGCGCCTCGATCTCGACCCCACCGTTCCGATCCGCAAGCTGTCCCGGGGCAATCGCCAGAAGGTGGGCGTGATCCAGGCGTTCATGGGACGGGAGCGGCTGCTGGTGATGGACGAGCCGACGTCCGGCCTCGACCCGGTCATGCAGCGCGAGTTCCTGACGCTGGTGGCCGAGGCCCGGGCGGCGGGGCAGACCGTCTTCCTGTCGTCCCACAACCTGCCCGAGGTGGAGCGCTGCTGCGATCGGGTCGGGATCGTCCGCGACGGGCGGCTGGTCGACGTGGCCTCCGTCCAGTCGCTGCTGACGTCGCACTGGCGAGCCGTGAACCTCGTGCTCGGCGCGATCCCCGCACCGGACACCTTCGACCTGCCGAACGTCCGGGTGCTGTCCGTCAGCGGCCACCTGGTCCACCTGATGATCCAGGGCGAGGTCAACGAGCTCCTTCGGCGCCTCGCCCAGCTCGACGTGCGCGACGTGTCGATCGCCACGCCAGACATCGAGGACGTCTTCCTGGGGTTCTACGAGGGCCAGTCGTCCGGGCCCGGCTCCGGCGTCGATGCACCGGTCGCCGTCGGGTCGGTCCGATGACCGGCGTCGTCTTCCGGCTGGAGCTGCGGCGAAGCCGGTCGCTGGCCATCTGGCTCGGGGTGGTCGTCTTCGCCTACGGTGCGTTCGTCGGGGGCTTCTACCCCGTCATCCGCGACAACAGCAAGCTGCTGGACGAGTACATGGCCGTCTTTCCCAAGCCCATGCTGGCGGCCTTCGGGATGGACGGCACGCTGTCGAACCACGGCACGTTCTTCAATACGTACATGGGCAGCATGCTGTGGCCGATCGTGGCGGCCATCGCAGCGGCCATCCTCGGGACGAGGATGGCCGCTGCCGACCTCGACCGGGGGTTCATCGAGCTGCCGCTGGCCACCCGGATCGACCGGGTCCGCTACCTTGCCGCCGGGATCGCCGGGCAGATCCTCATCCTCGGCGCGCTGGCCGTCCTGTCGGTCGCCGGCGTGGTCGGCGTGGGGGCGATCGTCGGCGCCGGGTTCGACACCGGCCGGTTCCTGATGGAGGTCCCGCTCCTGTTCGCGTTCGCCTGCGCGCTGGGTGGGATCGCCACGCTGCTGTCGGTGATCACCCTCAGCCGCGCGATCAGCGCCGGCGTCCTCGCCGGTGGCCTGCTGGCGATGTACCTGGTCGACGCCATCTCCAAGATCGAGGCCGACCTCGACTGGATCGGCACCTTGAGCTTCTTCCGCTACGTCCGAACGACGTCGGCCATCAACCTCGGCGTCGCGCCGTGGAGCGAGATCGCGCTGTTCGCGGCGATCGCCGTCGTGACCTGGGCCCTGGCCGTCTGGATCTTCCGGAAACGCGACCTCGTCGCGTAGGCGGCCCGAGCGACGATGCCGGCGGCCGAGGGAGCCCTTCGGCGGGATCCGTCGCGACCTTCAGCCACCCCGACGTATCCGGCACTCGACATGGGATCATCCCTAGTGTCCCGATTCGCTGGTCGCTCGGGGCTTGCGAACCGCCTTGGCGAGGATCTCGTCGGCGGTTTTGACCCAGGCAAACGGGCTCGATCCAGCATTCCACTGCTCGGTGAAGGCGTCGATCATCGTGATGAGCTCCCATCCAGGACGCCGAGGTGGGGGTGAAGTGGAATGTGAACCGCTTGTGGCCGCGCAGCCAGCGTTCGACGTCGGGGGTCTTGTGGGTGCTGACGTTGTCGAGGATGACGTGGACCTGGCCCCTCGGGTAGGTCCGCGCGACGAGGCGCAGGAAGCCCAGGAAGTCGTCGGCGGTGTGGCGCTCGCGGGCCTGGTTGGTGACCCGGCCGGTCGCGACTTCGAGCGCGGCGAACAGGCTCGTCGTCCCGTTCCGCTTGTAGTCGTGGGTGTGACGCTCGACCTGGCCGGGCCGGAGCGGGAGCATCGGCTGGGTCCGATCGAGTGCCTGAATCTGGGTCTTCTCGTCGAGGCTCAGGACGATCGCTCGCTTGGGCGGCGCGAGGTAGAGCCCGACGACGTCGCGGACCTTGGCCTCGAGCTCCGGATCGCGGCTCCACTTGAACGTCTCGGTCCGGTGGGGTTGGAGGCCGGCCTCCTTCCAGATCCGCTGGACTGTCGTCGTGCTCATGCCCACCTCGGCGGCGAGGCGGCGCGAGCTCCAGTGGCTGAGCCCCGCCGGCGGCTCGGACAGGGTGAGCGCGATGACCCGGTCGCGATCTGCCCGGGAGTAGATCGGTGCGCGTCCAGGTCGGGGCGCATCGCGGAGACCGGCCACGCGATCGCGGGCAAACCGATCCCGCCACAGCAGCACGGTCATCGGGCTCACCCGGAGCTCGGCCGCGATCCGGTTGTTCGGCTGGCCGTCGGCGGCGCGCAGCACGATCCGGGCGCGGGTCGCGAGACGCTGCTCGGTTCGGCCCGCCCGCGCCAGGCCGCGGAGGACGGTCAGTTCAGGCTCGTCGACGACCAATGGAGGAGCAGGATGGTTCGGCATACGCAGCATCGTAGCTGCGATCCCTCCAAACATCTAGCTTTCTCCGGACCGAGACACTAGCTCATGGAGCCGATCGCGTTCGCCCTGGGCGCCTTCCTGCTGGGGCTCACCTTCTGGGACCTGTTCGAGACCGTCGTCGTGCCGCGCCCGACGCCCGGCTGGTTCCGCGTCGCTCGATACCTGGTCCGGGGTTCATGGCGCGTCATCCGGACGCTCCGCGACGGGCAGCACCGGCGCGCCTACGACACGATGCTCGGCCTGTTCGCGCCGGCGGTCACGGTCGGACTGCTGGCCGCATGGCTGGTCACCCTGGTCGTGGGCTACGGGCTGATGCTGTGGGCGATCCGGGACCAGCTGCAGCCGGTCCCGGCCGATCTCGGCACCGCGATCTACTTCTCGGCGACCTCGCTCCTCACGATCGGGTTCGGGGACATTGTCGCGACCGGCACGCTGGCCAGGATCATCGTGACCACGGCCGCGGTCGGCGGGCTCGGCGCCGTGGCGCTGGTGGTGACCTTCCTGTTCTCGCTCTATGGCTCGTACCAGCGCCGCGAGATCGAGGTCGTCAAGCTGCAGGCGGCTGCCGGCGGACCGCCGTCGGCGGTGGCATTGCTCGAGACGTACGCCCTGCTCGGCCTCGTGGACCGGCTGCCGCGGTTGTTCGACGAGTGGCAGCGGTGGGCCGTCGAGGTCCTCGATTCGCACATCGCCTACCCACTGCTCGGCTTCTTCCGGTCGAGCCATGACAACCTGTCCTGGATCAGTGCGCTCGGCAGCGTTCTCGACGCGGCCAGCCTGGTCCTGACCACGATCGAGGACGTCCCCCGCGGGGAGGCCAAGCTGTTCAAGCGGGTCGGCACGCACCTCGTGGAGGACATCCACAATCTCGGGTTCCGGCTCGGCGACGGGGCGGGTCTCGAACGCGCCGACTTCGAGGCGGCCTGCTACCGGCTCCGGGAGGCGGGCTACCGGCTCCTCCCCGACGACGAGGCGTGGCCGAGGTTCGAGGCCGCTCGCGCGACGTATGCCAGCCGGCTCGAGGCGATGGCCCGCTACTGGGCGACCCCCGCGACGTCGTGGCTCGGCGACCCGGTCGAGCTGCGCCGGCCGCTTCACCAGGTCGAGGACGTCTGAGCGCCGCGATGCGGGATTTGCGCCCGGACGGCATGATGACGAGGTGATCGTCGCCCATCCGTACCGTTGCGCGTGTCCCGAGCGGGTGTCGAGCCTGCTCAGCGCGAGCGCCTCCGAGCGGCGAGGCGCATCGATCGCCTAGAGCCATCGTTCCGGTTCGAACCCGCATCCGCCGCCGTCGACGATCTCGTCCAACCTTCGACGGAGACATCCCGATGGCCACCCAGATATCGAGCGCCGAGTACGCCCGGGCGCTCGCCGAGAACGTGCGATACGCCGCCCAGTTCGACCAGTCCGCACTCCCCGCCCCGCCCGGGCGCAAGCTCGCCGTCCTCGCCTGCATGGACTCGCGCCTGACGGTCGAGGACGTCCTCGGCCTGCGGACCGGGGATGCCCACATCATCCGCAACGCGGGTGGGCTCGCCACCGACGACGCGATCCGCTCGCTGGTGATCAGCCAGCAACTCCTCGGGACCGAGGAGGTCATCGTGATCGAGCACACCGGCTGCGGGATGCTCACCTTCCGGGACGACGAGGTCCGCCGCGACATCGCCGCCCGGACCGGGGCGGACGTCGACCTGCCGCTCGGCGCATTCGACGATCTCGAGGCCAACCTGCGCGCGCAGGTCGCCCGGATTCGCAGCCATCCATGGATCATGGACGTGCCCATCCACGGGCTGGTCTACGAGGTCGAGACGGGGCGCCTTCGCGAGGTCGCCTGACCGGAGGTTCGAGAGGGCGGCCACGGCGGCCGCCCTCTCGTCCCCGTCCCTCCGGCCTGCCGGTCGGAGGCGGCGCCGCAGTCAGACCCAGACGAACGCCACCGTCCCCGCCAGCAGCGCGGCGAGGA
>JACQEF010000143.1 GCA_016200745.1 Chloroflexota bacterium
CGCCGCCGCCAGCAGCACGCACCACGCCAGGAAGCCCCACCCGTTGAGCAACGGCCGGAAGAGCGGCTCCAGCCACGTGAGCATGCGGTCGGGGTTGAATATCCGCAGCCGGAAGTACATGATGCCGATGGCCTGCTGCGCGATCCGCTTCTTGGTCCGATCCCGCCCGCGCTGCAGGAGCTGCTCGATCTCCGGGGTCGCGTCGATCGCCAGCAGGTTGGAGTTGTACAACTGGCCCAGCAGCTCGATGATCTCGTTCTGCGTCGGGGCCGAATCGCCGAACTTGGTCATCGAGACGTTCCAGGCGTCCTCGATCTCGCGCTGCCCGTCCAGCGTACACACAAAGTCGTACGCGATGGGCGAGAGGCGGTAGAACTGGTTGGAGGCCGGGTCGTGCACCACGTGCCAGCGCCGCCCACGGTAGTGCTGGCGGGTGATCTGCACGTGCGAGCGCAGGCGCGGTTTGAGCGTCCGCACGCGGTGCCAGAACGGGCTGAATGTCGGTCGATCCATGCGATTGCTCGTGCCACGCCCGCCCGGTCCCCGGTCCTGAGCCCTCCATCTATCCCGCTCACCACAACCACAGCCGGACCGCATCGATCACCCGGCGCGTGCCGATCCAGATCAGCGAGTGCTCGCCCGCGTCCAGGCGCGCCAGCCCCTCCATCCCCGGCCGCATCCACGCCGTCGCCGGGTTCACCAGTCGGGCCCGCACCTCGGACGGGCCGTCGGTCTCGAACCGGAATACCACGTCGTCCGGCAGGCGCAGGTCGGTACCGGATCGGGTCAGACCCTTGCGGATCGTCACGGTGTACGTCGTCGCGGGCGCGAGCGCGGCGGGTACGAAGACCTGGGTGCGGCCGTGCCGCTGGAACGTGCCCGTCACGGCAGGCCGGATCGAGAAGTGATCGGCCATGTCCGCGATCCCGTCCTGGTTGAAGGTGATCTCGACGCCCGTCCGCAAGGGCACGTTCGTCGTGGCATCGCCGGGGATCGTGCTGGTCACGGCCACCGGCCCGCGAACGCGGAAGGCCCATGAGCCGGCGACGTTGCCGTCAGGCGCCCTTAGCTCGAACCGATACGTACCGCCGGCCGCGAGGGGCACGTTCGGCTTCACCGTGACCGTGGTCGGTCGGCCACCGTCGCTGACGGTGAACTCGGTCGGCGGCGAGATCGCGAGGCGATCGGCGATCGTCCTTGCCGGGTCTCCGGTCAGGCTCGCGAGCACGAACGCCGCGTTGGCCGGGATCCCGGCGTCGTCGGACGAGGATGGCTCGAGCGTCGCGACCGCGGCCAACGGGGGCAGCTCGACCGGTGACCACGGTTCGGCGGGCTCCTGTGACGGCTCCCGCGGCTGTGCCGACGGGTCGGCCGGTCCAGGCGACGCATTGGCCGGCGGGATCGCGATCGGGCTCGGTCGAGGCGTCGTGCTCGCCACGGCCGTGGACGGCGATGGCGAGCCGCTCTGCGCGAGCAGGCCGAGCGTGAGTGCTGCCACCGCGACCAGGACCGCGCCCGCGGCTCCGCCCTGCCGTCGATTGGGACGTCGCGCGAGCGTCTTCGCCAACATGCCGCGCCTCCCGCCGCAATGCGGCGAAGGGACCCGCCGTGATCCACGCTGTGACACCGGGCCGCCGCCAATCGTGACGCCACGCGGCCTTCGGTCCTAGTGCCAGTCGGACCCCGGCCATTCGCCCGAGGGCGCGGTGCCGGCGATCGATCCGCCGGCTAATCGGCGACTTCCCGGACGAGGACGCACCGGCGGAGTCGTGCGGGTGGTGTCGGGGTCGTCACCGCGGACCTTCGCCTGCCCACCATTTGCGCCGAACGCCGGCCCCGATACCATCGCCAGACTGCCCGTTTCGGACTGGGCCGGGTCCTGTCCGGAGCTGTCTACGCATGGATGGCGTCGAGGGCGACCCGCCGTGCGTGGATGCGGGCGATGACCCGGGTCTCCCTGGCCGCCTGCTCGGCCGGGTAGACGTGACCGTAGAAGCAGGGATGGTGGGTGTACTTGCGGGTCAGCTCGTCGAGGTGCTTCAGGGCGCCGGCCGTCACGAGCTCGGCGTCGCCGCGGATCTGGATGAAGCGCGCCGTATCGTCCGGATCGACGATGAGCAGGCTGACCCTCGGGTTGGCCAGGAGGTTCCGCCCCTTGCGCCGCTCCAGGGTCGTGTTGACGCGGGCACAGGCGCCGTCGAAGTCGACCCACATGAGGCTCGACTGCGGCTGGCCGTCCGGCAGCATCGTGGTCAGCACGCCGCAGATGGGCCGGACGAGGAGGTCGAGGTGCGTCGGCGGGATCGGCAGGGTGGACGTGGCCTCGTCCGTCCTCGTCATCCCGCGGTCCCGGCCGGCGTGGCATCGAGCGCCACCACATGCGATGGCAGGATCCGGCAGAGGACCGGGACCTCGGTCCCGGCGAAGCGCGCCGGGATCACGTCGCCGAAGTAGCGAACCGGCCTGCCGAGGTACCTGGACGAGATGGCATCGAGGTGCCGGGCGGCTCCCGCCTCGGTCATCTCGACGACCGTGCCGCGGACCTCGACGAACCGGAGGGGTTGCCGCGGGTCGTAGCACAGGAGCGTCACCCGCGGATTGCGCCGCATGTTCCGTTCCTTCTGGAAACCGCGCATCGTGTTGACGCGGACGTGGGTGCCGTCGAAGTCGCACCACACCACCGAGGTCTGGGGGTCGCCGTTCGGCATCACCGTGCTGAGCGCGGCCACCGGTGGGCAGTCGACCAGGTCGAGATGCGAGGCCGGGATGCGGGCGCTCATGGCGGCGAGGGAGGGGCAGGACTCGCCGGGGACGGAGCGGCCGGACTCGCCTGCGCGAGGGCGGCGAGCACCCCGGCCCCTTCGAGGAGCTGCGTCAGCCGCCGGGTGAACCGGGCGGCCGGGCCGCCGTCGATGACATCGTGGTCGAAGGTGAGCGTGAGCGACAGGAACTCGCGAGGCTCGATGCGTTCGCCGCGAGCGTCCCGGACGATGCCCGGCTTCCGGGCGATGCCGCCGATGGTGAGACCGAGCGTGTAGTTCTCGCCCATCGGGATCCCCCAGGCGGTCCCGGCCCCGAACATCCCCACCGCACTGACGAAGGTCGTCCCCGTGACCCGCTTGTGGCGCTCCGGATCGCCCAGCAGGAGCGACAGGAAGAGGCGCCGGATCGGTCCCGGGACCAGGAGCCAGACCGGCAGCAGGCGACGCAGGGAGCCGTAGGGATCCGGTTCGGTGATCGCCCCGCCGATCTCGCGCGTGATCTCGATCGCCGTCTTCCGATTGGCAGCGCGGATGATGTGCGGCACCGGGATCCTGGCGCGTTCGAGCGTGTGCTCGACCGCGACCGCGACGTCGACATCGTCGAACAGGACAAGCTTGCCGCGGCCTTTCCGGTGGGCGTGCATCAACCGGTCCTCGTCGACCGCCCGGGCGAGGCAGGCCACGACGTAGGCGGTGAACGAGAGCGGCTCGCCCGTCCGAGCGCGCGTCGCACGGATCGCGCGACGGGCGTCGGTGACGTCGACCTCGAGCAGGGCATGCATCGTGTGGCGGCGCGCCGCCTGGATCAGCCAGTCGCCGATCTGGCGCTGGGCGCGCGGCACCGGGACCACCTGGAACCCCGGTCTCGAGTCGGCCATCGCCACGGCGAGGCCGGTCATGAGGGCGGGCAGGATCCGGGCGGCGACCGGCGTGGTCCCAAGGAGCGCGACCGCGGCGGCGGACAGGAGCGGCGTCAACGGCGGCTGGTCCACGTAGCCGAGCGGTCCGCCACCAGAGCCGCATCTCCTGAACTCGCGACGCGGTCGCTCGCGCGCCAAAGCGCGTGGCGGAGCGCCCGTCCGGCACCGCCGCAAGATCGGGGCGTGGGAGACATGCCCCTCCGGGATGCGCTGTTCCGCTACGAGGCGGCGTTAGCCGCGCGCGACCCCAGCGGTATCGACGGGGACCTGATGGGGCTCATCGCCGACGAGTTCGTCGAGTTCCGGCCGCAGCGGACGCGTCTGGACTCGGGATTCGATCCGTCAGGTCGTGGCCCGCTAGGGGACGACCTCCATCTGGGCCATCATCGCGTCGTCCTCGTGCTCGAGGATGTGGCAGTGGAAGACGAACTTGCCCAGGTTGTCGGTAAACTTGACCTTGAGCACGATGGTCTCGCCGATCGCCAGGTTCCACGATTCCTTCATCCGCTCCCAGGGCCTGGCCGGCACGCCGTTCCGGCTCACCAGCTGCTGGTCCACGTCGTGGAGGTGGATGACGTGGTTCGAGCTCGAGCCGTTCTTGAAGATCCACGTCTCGGTGGTCCCGAGCCTGGGCGCGGCGTCGATCCGATCGGGATCGTAGGCGAGGCCGTTGATCAGCCACTGGCCGGTCGTGCGTGACCGGCTGAGCACGAACGTCCGCGTCACCGCCGAGGTCGCGTCGAGCGTCGGGAGTGCGCGCAGCTTCGACGGGATCGAGCTGTTGTCGGTCAGGTCGCGCATGACCCGGAACTGCATGAGCTGGCCGAGCGAGCCGCTGGCGGCGACGTTCTGCAGCACGATCTTCTGGCCGAGCTTCTTCGCGAAGTCGATGACGACGTCGACCCGCTCTGCCGGTGCGATTTCGATCTCGGTGCGCTTGACGGGCGCAGGCAGCAGGCCCGATTCGGTGCCGATCTGGGTGAACGCCTGGCCGTTGCTCAGGGCGAGCGTGTACGAGCGCGAATTCGACGCGTTGAGGATCCGGAGACGGTACTTGCGGTCGCCGACCACGAAGTAGGGCTGCGGGACCCCGTTGACCAGGATCCGGTTGCCGGTGAGCCCGACGTTGCCGGCCGGGTTGTAGCGGATCTGGTTGTTCGCGTCGAACGTCCGGTCGGTGAGCATCAGCGGCACGTCGAATGCGCCCTTGGGCAGCGTCTGCGGATCCGCCGGGTCGTCGATGATGTACATCCCGGCGAGGCCCATCCAGACGTTGCGCCCGGTCAAGCCCATCCGGTGGTCGTGATACCACTGGGTGGCGCCGCGCTCGTTCCCGCCGGCTTCCGTGCCGGTGTACGTGTAGGTCACCTGGCCGCCGCCGTTCGCGGCCAGGCGGTCGTCCGGCTGGCCGTCGTTCTCCGGTGTCGAGTGGTTGCCGTGGTTGTGGAGCGTCAGGTCGCCGGCCTCGGGCGGCAGGTTGTTGACCAGGGTCACGGTCGTGGTCTGTCCGGTCGGCCGGCGGATCGTGGGTCCGGGAAACGTCCCGTTGTAGGTCCACATCCGGGTCTTGGCGCCGGGGAGGATCTGGACGTCGGCCAGCCTCGCCGTCAGCGTGATGTTCGGGCCGGTCAGGACCTTGGGGATGCTGAGCGGCCGCGAGAACGGGACGACGGTCACGGCTTCGGCCGGCGGCGCGACGGCGCTGGCGAGGGAGGCGCCCACCAGAACGATGGAAGCGAGCAGCGCGCGGCGGGCCGGTGACGGACGGATCACGGTCTCTCCCCTCGATGTCTCCAGTGGGCTCCAGCATACGAGAGCGGCCACCACGCCCGACAGCGGTTGACACTCGCGTCCCATTGGGCGGACGCTGACCGGCGTGACCACCGGACCGATGCCGAACGCGCCGCGGCCGCCGCACCGGCACGTTCGCGCCGCGCGGCCCGCCCGCCGATCGCGCGAGATCCGGATCGTGGTCCTGGAGCCACTGGCCTGACCGACCGGGGCGAACCGCCGCGCGCCGACCCCGCCGAGGACGGGCCGCCCGCCGCGGCCTTCGCCGGCGTCACGCAGCCGGGGCGCCGGGCGCCGGTCGTCCTCGTGATCGTCGTCGGCGTCGCGGTGCTGGGCCTCGGGATCGTGACCCGGCAGGGAGCCCCGACGACGAGTCGTCCTGCCAATGGCGTCGACGTGTCGTCGGCGGTCGCCCCGATCGCACCGTCCGCCACGATTGGCCCGGGACCAGCGACCGGCCCGATCGGCGCACCCCCGAGTCTCGACGCCGCCGCGCAGCCGCACCCGACCTACGCCGCGGTACCGATCGATTTCGGCACGATCCAGCTCCGCCCCGCCGGCGCCGCGCCGGTCCGCGTGTCCATCGACCTGCCGCCCGGCTGGAACCGCTTGACCGACGGCATGGTCGTTCGATCGGGTGGCGCCGGCGTCCCACTGTCGATGGGGGCATGGCGCCCGGCGCATGTGTTCACCTACCCGTGTCGCTGGTCGGCTGCCGACTACGCCGACGCGTCGCTGCTGGACACGGCCGAGGGCGCGGCCCAGGCCCTGTCTTCGTGGTGGGGCCAGGACCCGGGCATGCCGCCGCTCTCGAACTCGGGGATCGCGCCGCTCGCGAGCCGGCCCGCGCAGACGACCCTGGCGGGCTACCCGGCCTGGTACGTCGAGGTCCTGATCCCGAGCGGCCTCGACCTCGGCCAGTGCGACGGCCGCCAGCTCATCCTCTGGGACGCCGCGAACGGCGATGTCAGGTACGCGCTCGGCCCGAGCGAGGTCAACCGGCTGTGGGTCGTCGACCCGGGCAGCGGGCCGATCGTCATCGACGCCGGGCTGCCGCTCGAGGCGTCGGGCTCGCAGCGGGCCGAGCTCCAGTGGGTCGTCGATTCGATCCTGATCGAACCCTGACCCTTGGGCTACGTCGCAGGGCCGCCGAGCTCCAAGATGCGGCCCTGGATCCGACCCGCGTCGGGGTATTCCTCGGCGTGTGCGAGGCCGACCTGCGGCACGCCGAGCGCGGTTGCCGCGGCGTCGGTCACGAACAGGTATGGGCGGAAGCCGATCCGTTCCCGAATCGTGTTCTTCAGCAGCCGGTGCGCGACGGTCACGGTGGGCCCGAGCAGGTCACTCCCCGAGCCGACCGCCTGGCGGACCGCCTGGCCCCGATGGAGGATCACCTTGAGGTCGAGGTGCACGACCGCCGGACAGGCGGTGCAGACGTGGTCGCTCGAAGGGATGGCTCGCGTCCGGCTGTCGATGAACGCCCGGTACGTCGCCTCGAGCTTGTCGAGGACGAGGCCACCGCGGCCGTCGAGACTCGCCGCCGGCGCGGCCGCGAAGACGGCGTCGCCCTCGAGCTTGACGACGCCGAACTCGGGTTCGACACCCGCGATGACCGTGTCGAGCAGGGCACCGAGCACACCGTAGGCGGCCGGGATGCCGCCGCTGAAGTCGACCCCGTGGGCCTCCTCGACGCCGGTCATGAATCCGGTGTAGCCGGAGATGTCGGCGAGCAACAGGTACCGCTCGCCGGCCGGGGCGTCGGCCCACGACGGAGTTGCGGCCCGGTCGGTTTCCTGCACGGTCAACCTCCAGCGGCCGTGCTCGCCACGGCGGACGAATTCGCGGTCGGACGCATGCTACCCGGTATTCGTCGGCGCCCCGGCGTTCCTGACACCCCATGGCAGGATCTCCACGTACAACGTCGACCATGGAGACCCTCGTGAGCGCCGATCCCTTCCCGCCCGAGCTGCTGCTCGAGGGCTACTCGCCCGGCATCCGTTCGAGCGCCGAGCGGCTCCGGGCGGTCGTCCGGCAGGCCGTCCCCGACGCGATCGAGCGCGTCCGGATCGGCTGGCGGTTGATCGGCTACGACGTCCCCGTCGGTCGGCGAACGCGCTACTTCGCCATGGTCTGGCCGGAGCCCGAGCACGTCCACCTCGGTTTCGAGTACGGCGTCTGGATGAACGATCCCGAGGGGATCCTGCGCGGAGCCCACCTCAGGCTTCGGAAGG
>JACQEF010000149.1 GCA_016200745.1 Chloroflexota bacterium
GCCGGCTTGTCGATCGGTTGGACGTGGTAGTTGCTCACGGACAGATGATTCCTCGAGCGTGGGATGCGGTCACAGGGCGAAATGGAGGCCGGGGCTGGTCACGTACGGGATGACGAAGGTGTAGCCGGGACCCCGGAAGAAGATCCCGACGAAGGTCACGGTCAGGCCGAGGATGCAGAACATCGTGAACAGCATCACCGCGGTCTTGCGCTGTGAGGGTCGGACGGCCTGGAGATCGCCCCGGTCGACGTACGGAATGAGGGCCGCGCCGACCAGCACGAAGGTCGGCACGAGGACACCGGCGACCGTCGGGTGGAAGTAGGCCAGCAGCTCCTGCAGGCCGAGGAAGTACCACGGCGCCTTGGCCACGGCCGGGGTCACGTTGCCGTTGGCCAGCTCCTCGAGCGGTGCGTTGATGAACAGGCCCATCGCGAGTAGGAACACGCTCATGACGGCGGCCGCCAGGAACTCGATCGCGAGGAGGTGCGGCCAGGTCATGACCGTGTCGTCGGGCTCCTTCTGGACCCGGACGACGGCATCCTGCTTGACCAGCGCCAGCAGCCGGTACGGCCGGGCGGACATCGGGACGCGCTGCTTGTCGATCTCCGTCCGGCGCGCCGGGTCGACCGGCTGGACGATGCGCTTCTCGGTCTCGGTGGGCTGCTTCGTGTCGGTCATCGCGGCATGTGGCCTTCGGGGCCGCCAGGGCGGCCAGATGCAAGGCGCCGCGGAGCACCGAAGCGAGCGGGCTGGAAGGCCCGTGAGTGAGGCGCGGACGCGGCAACGCGGCAGATGGCTGTCATAGCGGACCCGAAATCCCGCCGTCCTTCCGGATCCTCCAGAAGTGGACAGCCAGGAAGATCGCGGCGATGAGCGGCAGAAAGATCACGTGGCCCACGTAGAACCGAAGCAGCGTGTTCTGCGCCACCTCGAGCCCGCCGAGGAGGATGAGCTTGGTCGGCGTGTTGAACAGCGGCGCGTAGCCGCCCATGTTCGTGCCGATCGTGATCGCCCAGTAGGCGATCTGGTCCCACGGCAGGAGGTAGCCGGTGAAGCTGAGCATGATCGTCAGGAACAGCAGCACCACCCCGACGACCCAGTTGAACTCACGGGGCGGCTTGTAGGCCCCGTGGTAGAAGACCCGCATCATGTGCAGGAAGACGAAGAACACCATCAGGTGGGCCGCCCACCGGTGGATGTTCCGGGTCAGCAACCCGAACGTCACCTGGCTCTGGATCTCGAGGATGTTGGTGTACGCCTGCGTCGCCGACGGCACGTAGAAGAACATCAGGTAGACGCCGGTCACGGTCAGGACCAGGAACAGGAAGAACGACAGCCCGCCGAGGCAGAACGTGTACGCGAACTTCACCGCGTGCTGGCGGACGCGGACCGGGTGGATGTGCAGGAAGACGTTGTTCATGACCGCGTACGCACGCGACCGCTCGTCGCGTGGGTACGGCTGGCGGAACAGCGACCGCCACATGGCGCTGCGGCGGATGCTCTGGTCCACCCGCTCGAGGAAACTCACCGGGCTCCTCCTGCCACGCCGGGCGTCCCGGCCAGTTGCGCGTCACGGTACGACTCCTTGTAGAGCCGACCGTCAGTCGAGATCTCCTGCAGCTCGAACCGTTCCATCGTAATGGCGTCGAACGGGCAACGCTTGACACACAAGGCGCAGCGAATGCAGCGCTCCTCGTCGAGGATCATCGCGCTCCCGTTGTCCCAGCCATAGGCCTCCTCGAGCTCGGGCAGCAGCCCCTCCGACTTGAGCTGGTTGACGTCGACCATGTGGATGACGCCTTCCGGGCAGACATCGGCGCACGCCCCGCAGAGCACGCAGCGGAACGGGTCGAACCAGATGTTGTAGTTGCACATCAGGCAACGCGTCGACTCGGCGACCGCGGCGCCGGCCTCGTAGCCGAGCTCGACCGGCGTGTTGAAGTTGACCGCCGGCTCGGTCGACGGCATGCGCGCGGTCAACGGGACCATCGGGATGTGCTGGCGCGGCAGGACGTCGTAGAACTCGGGCATGTCGTGGCGCCACGAGCTGGTGATCTTGACGTTCGCGCTGACCGTCACGTCGGCGCGCCCGGCCAGGTAGCGATCGATCGCGTAGGCGCACTTCTTGCCGTGGCCCGCCGCTTCGATCAGGGTCGTCGGGCCGGTCACGAAATCGCCACAGGCGAACACGCCGCGGACGTTGGTCGCGTACGTCGCCGGGTCGACCTTGACCCGGCCACGATTGATCTCGAACCTCGATTCGACCGGGAGGAAGGTCAGGTCGGCCGCCTGCGACACCGGAACCCTCGATCGGGACCGGCGAACGGCGGCCCGACGCGTCGGGCTCCCCCAGCCGGTTGCGGATGAAGCGGACGGCGGCGACCTTGCCGTCCACCCCGACGATCTCGATCGGGCTGGCCAGGAACTCCATCCGGACGCCTTCGCGCTCGGTCTCGCCCAGCTCTTCCTCGTCGACGACGAGCTCGGAGCGGGTCCGCCGGTAGACGATCGAGACGCGGTCGGCGCCGTGGCGCAGACTCGTCCGCGAGCAGTCCATGGCGGTGTAGCCGCCGCCGATGACGACCACGTCGGTCCCGACGGTGAGCGGCTGGCCAAGGTTCGCCTTCTTCATGAAGTCGACGCCGTAGTCCACGCCTTCGAGGTCGGCCCCGGGGATGTCGAGCGCGACCGCGTCCATCGCGCCGGCGGTGATCGCGATCCCGTCGTAGTCCCGCTGGAGCTCGTCGAACGTGACGTCCACCCCGACCTTCGTGTCGAACACGAACCGGACGCCCAGGCGCTCCACGAGCCGGACGTCCATCTCGATCGCCTCGCGCGGCAGCCGGAAGGCGGGCACCCCGATGAGCATCGTGCCGCCGCCGTACGGGAGGCTGTCGAAGACCGTGACCCTGTAGCCCTTCATCGCCAGCTCGCGCGCGACGGCCAGGCCGGCCGGTCCCGCCCCGACCACCGCGACCCGCTCCTCGCGGGGCGTGATCTGCGGCATGACGTCGGGGATCCCGGAGGCCTCGTGCCACTCGACCAGGAACCGCTTCATCGCGCGGATCGCCAGCGGCCGGTCGATGTCGCCGCGGCGGCAGGCCCGCTCGCACGGCGCGGAGCAGACGTACGAGCACATCGCCGCGACCGGGTTCGGGTCGCGCGAGAGAATGTAGCCCTCCTCGAAGCGACCCTCCGCGGCCAGGTTCAGGTAGCCACGGCAGTTCGTCCCCACCGGGCAGGCTTCCTGGCATTCGATGTTGCACTGGAGCCAGGACGCGTCCACAGGCTGGACGAGGAATTCCGTGGGCTGGTCGATGACCAAGCGGGCGTGCCTTTCCCTGATGCTCGAAGACCGGTCGGGGATGGACGATCGGAGGTGGCGCCGACGGGCGGAATCTACCATCGGTCCCCGGCGATGTGCACGATTGGTTGCGGTGCGGGACAGCACGGCCGTGGGGCACCTCCCGAGATCGGCCGAATGTTCGATCCGGAGTTGACGATGCTCGTGGACGCAGCTACGCTGCGGAGCGATATCGTCGCGACCACCTGGGAGCCTCAACCGGAGATGCGGGCCGCGTGACCGTCAGCGAGTTCACCTTCCTGGCTCTCGGCCTCGTCCTCGGCCTCGCCAGCGGCATCGCCCTCGTCCAGGTCCTCCGCGCCCGACCCCCCGCACGCCGCGAGGTCCACGTGACCGTCGCCCAGGACGCGATCCCCCGCCGACGGCCCGCCACCCTGTCCGACGACGCGTTCATCGCGGTCGGCCCGGAACCGGCCCGCGGCGGACCGGCCGATCGGCGCGAGATCGACGTGCCCATGCCGGCGGCTGGCCCTGATCGGCGAACGCACGTTCCATCTGGCGGGCCCCTGCCGGTCGGCGGCGGATCGCCCGGCGTGGCCGTCCCGGTGGTCCCGGAGGCGGGGGCCGTCTTCCGGATCCAGGGCCTCGATCCGTCGCGGCCGTCCGGTCCGCGCGCGGCCTTCGTCGGGTTCACCGTGACCCCCGGGGAGGATCCGTCACTGGCGGCACTCCGGGCCAGCATCGTGGCGGCCGCCGCAGAGGCGGACCCGTCGTTCGCTCCCATCCGGCAGCGCACCGCCGTCGCCGTCCTCGAGCCCGAGCCTCCCGCCACCGCCTCATCGCCGTCCGCCGACCGGACGTCGGCCCCGGTCGCGACCGAGCGGTGCGCCGAAGAGCGTCGCATCGCCGACGAGCGCTGCGAGCTGGCCACCCGTGCCCGGGCGCGCGCCGACGAGGCGGCCAGCGCGGTGCGCCTCGCCCAGCGGACGTACGACGCCCACGAGGCCGCAGCCGCGGCGGCGGCCTCGCGAGGCGACCCGCGGGCGGTCCGCGCGGCCAAGGAGGAGGCGCAGCGGGCCTTCCGATCGGCCAGCCGCGTGGCGGCCAGCGCCGACGCGGTCGAGGGCGCGGCCCGGGACTGGCTGCGCGAGATCAACCGGATCAACGCCGACGCGCGCGAGGCGGTCGCGGCCGCGACGCGCGAGCGAACGGCTGCGGCGACCATCGGCGCGACCCTCGAGCGCCTGGGCCTCGAGGCCGACGCGGCCAGGATCGGGGCCGACACGGCCGAGGCCGCCTGCGTGGCCGCCCGGGCAGCCGTGGCCGAGTGCGACGAGCGCGAGGCGATCGATCCGGGTGCCTTCCTCCTGCCGCCGCTGCCCTCGCTGCCCGAGGCCGACCGCCCCGACGCCGACGAAGTGCTCGGGATCGCCATGGAGGCCGGGGCGACGCCACGGATCTTCCGCCTGCTCCGTGGCGACCGGACGGCGATGACCACCCTCGTGGCCGCGCTGGCGGCGGACGATCCCGACGGGGCGCCACGCTGGCACGAGCTGCTGACCAGGCTGGTGGACGCGATCCTCGCCGACGCGATCGAATCGTCGGCGCTGGTGTTTCCGCCCGAGCACCCGTTCTGGGGTCCGTTCAGTCTCGGCCAGGCCCGCGAGATCGTCCATGCGCTCGGATCGCTCGGCTACCGGTTCGATGGCCGAGGCGGCTGGCTCGACGAGCGGGTTCCGTCGCAGCGCGACCTGTCGCTGGCGCTCGGTTACGCCGGCCTGGATCCGATGCGCGTCCGCCATTGGCCGGACGAGGCGGCCAGCCGGGCGTTGTTCAGCGAGGTCCGGGTGGCGGCCGACGAGTACCTGGCCGTCAACGCGGGCGACCTGACGCTGGGCGAGATGGTCACGATGCTCGGCCGGCGTGCCGACGGCCTGGCCGAGCTGTGGAACCAGTGGGGAACCATCCGCCCGCTCCTGCTGCAGGACACCTGACCCGCCAGCTCACCCTCGGCCGCCCGAGACCGCGTTCGCCGCGGCCGGCCGCCCAGGCGAAGGCGCGGCCGAGCACCGGAGCGAGCGCACTGGAGGTGCGTGAGCGAGGAGCGCAAGGCGGCAACGCGCGCCTGGGCGGCCCGCCGCGGCATCTACTCGGGGCCTTCGTCCTGGTCGTCGTCGATGACGATCACCCGGAGCGCCTCCGCTGCCTCGGCCCCGATCGCGGCTCCCTCCTCTGCCGCCCAGCTGCGGATCCGCGTCGCAAGCGCGTCGGGATCGTGGATCTGGCTGGCGTGCGCCCGGAGGGCATCGATCTTGCGGTCGAGGGTGGCGCCGACGTCGACCCAGGTGTCCGCGCGATCCGACCAGAACAGGTACATCCGGCGGACGCGATGCGCGGCGAGGCCCGACCGGGCGAGCGACGGGAACGCCATCGGGTTGCGCGCGGCCGGGTAGACCGCATCGACCGCGGCCAGACCGGCGGCCCGGTGGTCCGTATGGTTGATGCCGCCACCCTTGTAGAACAGGGTGTCCGGGTCCGTGGCCAGGACCGCGTCAGGGCGGAAGGTCCGGATCTCGCGGACCAGGTGCTCGCGGAGCGGGAGGTCGTTGGCCAAGGCGCCGTCGGGCTGGTGCAGGAACGTGATGCCCGCATACCCGATGATCGCCGCGGCGGTGCGCTGCTCGGCCTCGCGGACGGCGGCCAGCTCGAGTGGATCGGCGTCGGGGTCCTCGCCTCCCTGGTCGCCGCTCGTGCAGCAGACGAGCCAGCCCTCGGAGCCGGCGTCGATCCAGCGCGCGGCCGTTCCGGCGGGCCCGAAATCGGCATCGTCCGGATGGGCGACGATCAGCATGAATCGGTCCGGTCGCCAGGCATGGTCGGCGAGCGCCGTCGGCTCGGTCATCGCGGTGGAATCCTCCGTCCGGTGCGCCAACGATCCTGTTGCAGCGCGCATGCCCGGGAAGTACATTGACGTCCGAGGCTTCGCTCGTCTCCCCCCACGAGCGAAGCCTCCATCGTTGCCCGGCTCACCCGTTGACGGCGCCCAGCTGGTCGAGCGCCTCCAGGACCTCCGCCGCGTGACCCGCGGCCTTGACCCTGGGCCAGACCCGGGCGATCCGCCCGTCGGGTGCGATCAGGAAGGTCGACCGGACGATGCCCATGTAGCGCCGGCCGTAGTTGAGCTTCTCGGCCCACGCGCCATAGGCGTCGGCCGCGTGGTGGCCCTCGTCCGCGAGGAGCGTGAACGGCAGCTCGAACTTCTCGCGGAACGCGCGCTTGCTGGCGGCACCCTGCGGGCTGACGCCCCAGACGTCGGCCCCACGCTCGCGGATCGTCTCGTTCCGATCGCGGAACTCGCACGCTTCGGTGGTGCAGCCGGGCGTGTCGTCCTCTGGGTAGAAGTACAGGATGGTCCAGCGGCCACGTTGCCCGGACAGGTGATGGATGGTTCCGGTGTCGTCCGGAAGGGCGATCTCGGGAGCCGGGTCGCCGACGGCCGGCATGCTCATGCCGGAAGCCTAGCAGGGGATTCCACGATCAGCAGCAGCCCGCGCCGGACGGTGACGCTCGCGGATTCGGCGGTCCGGATGTTGGACAGGCCGCGCGCCGGCCCCTCGGGCAGCGCTTCGTCCCGTAACCGATACGCGAGCCCGTCCGTCGTGACGCCGACGACGCCGGGGCCGGCCGGCAGCAGCGAGACGATGTCACCGGCGCGCCCGGACAGCGTTCGCACGACCGGTCCGCCGTTCTGATCGGGCGCCTGGATCAGCGAGATCCGCGCCCCGGCATCGACCAGCGCGGCCGGTCGTCCGGCGAGCGCCGGCAACGCCAGGAGCCCGATGTTGGCCAGGCTGTGATCGATCCGCGCCCCACCCAGCGCGCCCACGATCACCACGCCGCCGGCGCCGCGGTGGAGCGCCGCCAGCACCGCGAGCTCGGTGTCCGATTCGTCCTTGTCCGGCCGGCTGCGCTCGAGCGGGATGCCGCGCGCGGCGAGCGCGTCGAGGAGCGCCGGATCGGTCGAATCGCCGTCGCCGACCCAGACGTCGATGGTCACCCCCAGGGACTCGGCGTGACGTGCCCCACCGTCGGCCGCGACGACCAGCCCGATCGCGTCGTCCCAGCCGGGCCACGCGGCGTCGAGCGCGTGCCGGCTCGAGGCGTCTCCGTCGGCCAGGATCAGGGCGTCCATCGTGGGCGCGATGCTACCCCGCCCGCCACCCGCGCGAGCGGCCCGATGCTAGACTCCGGCCGTGCCCGAGGCCCCCGTCCACCCCGCGATCCAGCGCGTCCTCGACGCGGCCGCCCGCAAGGGGGTGACGCTCGAAGTGACCAGCTTCTCCGAGTCGACTCACACCGCCGCCGACGCCGCGGCCGCCCTTGGCGCCGCGCTCGGCCAGATCGTCAAGTCGCTCGTGTTCGTGACCGACGGCGGGGACGGCCCGGAACCGCTCGTCTGCCTCGTCTCGGGACCCAACCGGGTGGACCTCGCCCGCCTGGCCGCCGTGACCGGCGAGTCCGACGTGCGACGGGCGACGGCGCGCGAGGCGCACGATCTGACCGGCTTCTCGATCGGCGGCATCCCCCCGATCGGCCACCTCCGGCCGACCCGCGTGATCATGGATCCCGACCTCGGACGCTACCCCGTGGTGTGGGCCGCGGCCGGGCTGCCGACCGCCGTCTTCCCGGTGCCGCCGGGCACGCTCCGGATCCTGTCGAACGCGACCGTGGCGCCGATCACCGAGGTGGTCCTCGCGGCCGATCGCGCCGACGACGCAAGCGCTCGCCCGGCCGGGGCCTGAGCGCCTCGGCGCGCACGGGTGACCACCGAGCCGGAGAACGCCACCATTGCCTATCCCGGCGGCCTGCGCGCCCGCTGGCGGTGGGGCGGCAGCGGCTCGGCGGCGGCGGTGTTCGCGCTGACGGAGACCGGCGGCAACCTCGTCGATCTGGGGACCCGGGTTGCGGCCGACCCGGATGCGCTCTGCCGGGCGGAGCTCCGGCTCGAGGGTCCGCGCGGCGCGTGGACCGCGCGGTTTGCCTCCCTGATCCACGACGTGCCGCGCGCCATCCATTGGGACACGGCCGGGCTGCTCGTCGTCGCCTACGGCTTCCACACGTTCGGTCTGGAGGTCGCCGGCGGCGACCTCCGCTGGGAGCACCGATCGGCGACGCCGCTGATCGCGTTGTTCGGCTCGTCGCGGCTGGCCCACGTGCTGATCCAGTCGGAGCTCGAGACATTCGCCATCGAACCGGACGGAACCGTCGCCTGGCGGGTCGCGCATTCGGACGTGGTGACCGGGGTGGAGCTGGTGGGCGGGCGGCTGATCCTGACCGGGTTCGGCGGACAGCTGAGCGCGATCGATCCCGCCACGGGACGCGCCGCCGGCTGACCACCGGCCCGGGGTGTGGACGGACGGTGGATAACCCGGACGGTCGTGGACAAAGTGGTGGACGAGACCGTTGACCAGGGCCGACGGAGGCGCCTAGTGTTGAGGCCAGCCCGGAGGGGCCGAGCGACACTAATGGCCGAGATCGCCTCAAGGCCCATGTGTCGGGTAGGTTCCTTCGGGCCCTTTCGTGCCCGGCGCGTATCATCCCCGCCGTGTCACCCCTCGCACCCCTGATCGCGGGCGTCGTCGCCCTCGCCGTCGGGGCGCTGCTGTTACGGACGTACGGCACGAGCTACCGGGTCGGACGGCTGCTGGCGTCGACGCCCGTCGTCGAGGTCGCCGAGGCCCGGACCCTCGCAACGGCCGGCCCGCGCTACGTGGCCATCGAGGGCCGGATCGACTCGGAGACCGACTTCGAGGACGCCGCGCACCGCCCGCTCGTGTTCCGCCGGACCCGATTGCAGCTCCGCGGCCCGGCCGGCTGGACCGACCTGGACGACCAGCGCGAACGCGTGCGGTTCGAGATCCGCGGGGGCCTGGACTCGATCGCCGTCGACGACGCTGCCCTGGACGACGGGCTCGTCGTGGTGGTTCGCGAATCTGAGGGGACGGCGGCCGACATCGCGGATCGGGTGCCGGCCGGAACGCCGCCCGGAACGCCGGCCAGGCTGCGGGTCGAACAGGTCTCCTCGGTGGAGCACGCGATCGTCGTGGGTGTGCCGATGCTCGATGCGACCGGGGCGCCGACGATGTCGGCCGGTCGCGGGCGGCCATTGATCCTGACCACGCTCGAGCGCCCCGAGGCGATGCGAATCCTGGCTCGCGGCGAATCCCGGCGTCCCGCACTCGCCCTGGCCTCCCTGGCCGGCGGGCTCGTGCTGGTCAGTGCCGGCCTGGCCTGGGCGCTGATCGGCGCCATCTCGTGACACTCCGCGCGGCCACCGTGGCGGCGATCGTGGCGGCGGCTGGCTGCCTGGCGACCGTGGCGACGGCGCTGGCCGCCTCCCCGGGACCGAGTGCGGCCGCCAGCGGCGACCCGCGGAGTGCCGGCCAGGGTCCGGGCCTCATGGGCGATCCGGCGTTCGCGGTCGTCGCCGTCGTGGCGATCGGGCTCGGCGCGGTCGTCCTGACCCTGGTCTGGGTCCGGCTCACGGCACCGAGTCGAGGCTGACACGATCGGGACCATCGGCCTATTGGCAAGAACTGTGAGCTTGGTAGGCTCCTCGCGTCGAGTTCACATTTCCTCCATGGACGATGCCGCAGGCCTTTCCCTCTCGCCCAACGGACGCGACCCTGTCGGTCACCAAGGCCGCCAGGCTGCTGGGCGTGCACCCGAACACCATCCGAACGTGGAGTGACGCCGGGCGCCTGCGCTACTTCCGGATCAACTCCCGGGGCGATCGACGCTATCGGCTCGGCGACCTGCAGCGCTTCCTGGCCTCGGCCAGGCCTGCCGGCGGGACGGCCGCTCCCACCGTCCACGCCGGCGGCCGTCGCACGGGCACGCCGGGCACCGGCGAGATGCTCGCCGCGGCGACGCGCCCTCGCGACGGCGAGGTGGACCCGCTCGCGGCCGAACGCCATCGGCTGGACCTCGCGGTCACGACCGCCCTCGCCCGGCTGGCGAGCGACGCCCATGACGGATCGGACGCCTTCGCGGCGGCGGCCGGGATCATCCGCGACACCTATGGCCATCGCCATGTCTCGATCTGGGAGCTGCATGCCGACCGGCTGAGCCCGACGGTCGTGGCCGTCGCCTCCGACGCCGTGGAGCCCCGGCTGACGGATCTTCCGCGCAGCTTCGGGATCCTCGGTGCGGCGCTCGGCGCCGGTACCGGCGACCAGGGCGTCGCCGCGCCGGACGATGGCGTGCTCCTGGCCAACGTCCACGAGTCGGCCATGCTGCCGGTCGTCCCCGACGGCCGTCCGGAGCTGGCCATCGCGATCCCCGGTCCGGACGGCCCGTGGGGCCTCCTGCTGATCGCCGGCGAAACGGCGGGATCGCTCGGGCCGCCCGATCTCGAGGCGGCACGGGCGTGCGCGGCCGGCCTCGGGGCGCTGGTCAGCATCACCCGGCGCGGCGCCGAGATCGAGCACCTCCGTCATCGCGCGGAGGCGCTCCGCAGGGTCGCCAGCGACATCGGCAGCCGGCTCGACCTCAACCGCATCCTGGCCGGCCTGGTCGATCACGCCGTGGTCCTGTTCGAGGGCGACGCGGCCGCCGTCTTCCTCCAGCACAACGATGGGACCATCGCCGCCGAGGTCAGCCGCGGGCTGTCCAACGAGTACCTCAGCAGCCTCCGCTCGTTTCCGCCCCGGTCGCTGCCGGCAGCGGCGATCAAGGCCAACCAGCCACTCTTCTCGGTCGGCTACCGCGACGACCCCCGGGGCGCGGACGTCCGCTCGGCCGTCGTCCAGGAAGGCTTCGACACGCTGTGCGCTGCGCCGCTTCGCGATGGCGCCACGGTCCTGGGGTTGCTCAACATCTATCACGACCGCCCGCATCCCTGGACGGAGGCTGAGCTCGAGACGATCGCGGAGCTGGCCGACCAGGCCGGGGTCGCGATCCGGGCCGCACAGGACTACCACCGGATGGCGACCTGGGCCGCCCAGCTGCAGTCGATCCAGCAGCTGGGCACACGGCTCAACCGATTGTCGGGCGTAACCGAGATCGGCCTGACGATCGCCACCGAGTTGCGACAGCTGATCGACTACCACAACGTCCGCGTGTATCGACTGCACGGCCAGGAGCTCATCCCGGTGGCGATGCAGGGCCAGGTCGGCGAATACGTCGACGAGACGCCCGACCAGCTCCGGGTCACGCTCGGCCAGGGGATCACCGGCTGGGTCGCGGTCCACCGGGTGGCCCAGAACCTGGGCAACGCCGCCGCCGATCCGCGGTCGAACACGATCCCGGGCACCGAGGAGGACCTTGCCGAATCGATGCTCCTGGCGCCGATGCTGTTCGACGACCAGGTCCTCGGAGTGCTGGTCCTGTCCAAGCTCGGCCTCGACCAGTTCAGTGACGACGACCTGCGCCTCCTGGGTATCTACGCGAACTTCGCCGCCCAGGCCATGGCCAACGCCGACGCGACCGAGCGTCTCCGCGATCAGAGCCAGGCACTCGAACGCCAGCTCCGTGGCCAGCGCGAGCTGTTGCAGATCACCGAATCGATCCTGACGACGCTCGACGCTCGCGCCGTCCTCGAGAGCATCACCGAACGGCTCGGCAGCCTGATCGCCTGCGACAACATCGCCATCGAGGTCGTCGATCCGGGCACCGGCCTGCTGACGCCGCTGACGGCCCACGGCATCCATCGGGACTTCTACATGGAGGCCTGGGAGACCGGCGAAACCGGGGTGGCGACCTGGGTCGTGGAGCACAACGAGCCGGTCTACATTCGCGACGAGACCACCGATCCGCGGGTCAACCAGCGGGACGACGGCGATCCCAACGACGGCAGCCTGATCGTGGTCCCGCTGCGCAACCGCACGGGCGCGATCGGCGTGCTCACGATCGAGCGGCTCGGCCCGGGGAACACCTTCTCGTACGACGAGTTCGAGCTCGTCCAGCTGTTCGCCGCGCAGGTCTCGATCGCCCTCCAGAACGCCGAGGTCTTCCAGGCGGTCCAGGTGCGCGCCCGGACCGACGGACTGACCGGCCTCCTCAACCACAGCACGTTCGAGGAGTGGCTGGCGCGCGTCGTTCGCGAGGGCAACAAGTTCAGCCTGATCATGCTCGACCTCGACG